>JBLHSZ010000138.1:0-3015 GCA_047627095.1 Rickettsiales bacterium | reverse complement strand
AGTTTTAATAAATTAGTCGAAAAGCCCTCAAAAGGGAGAGTACCAATTAACCGAAGACTTCCGTAAGCCTCCAATATTTGAATATTTTCATTGACACAGATACAAACCGAGTTGGTTACTAAAGCTAATTTTTTGGTAAATTGAACCGTTAATTCAGAGGCAAATTCTGGTAATTTTTTAGAAGGCAATCTATCAATCTTAGTTGCAAAAATTTCCTGAACATTTTGACTGCTATCATATTCCAGTTTTTTATTGAAAATCTTTCCTCTACGGTCAGTTACTTCAAAATATCGGGAATAATTGCCTAAGGATTCACTTGACCCCAGAAATAAATGTCCATTTAGATTTAACGCATAAAGAATACTTTGAATGGTTCTTTCCTGTGCTGAATCCTGAAAATAAATCAACATATTTCGACAAGAAACCAAATCCATTTTATTAAATGGAGGATTGTGTAAAATATCATGATTTGAAAATATAATATTCTTTCTTAGGTGAGGTTGCACTGCAAATCCACCAGCTTTTTTTATAAAATATTTAGCTAGATGTTCCGGTTGAATATCAGCAATAATGTTTGGTCCAAAAAAACCTTTAGAAGCTTTATCTATAGCAGTGACATTAATATCTGTTGCAAAAATTTTATATTTTATATTTTTCCTGTTGTGGTTTAAACATTCTTCTAAAAGAATGGCTAGAGAATAAGCTTCTTCTCCCGTAGCACATCCAATAACCCACAATTTTATGGTTTCGCCTTTCTTTTTAGTTGCTATTATTTTGGGAAGTACTTCCTCTTTCAGTGCTTTAAAATGTGTTTTATCTCGAAAAAAGCTGGTGACTCCAATTAAAAATTCATTAACCAAAATCAGCTGTTCTTCCTCGGTTTCTTCCAAATAATTTTGATAGTAGGCTAATTTTTCGAATTTATTGATACTTTGTCGTTTAGCAATTCTTCGATTTATCGTTTGTTTTCGATAGGCGGTGAAGTCATATTTTGTTTCTTTCTTTAGGGTTTGAAGAATACTGTCAATGATAAGCTCCTGTCCTTTTTTATCTATTTTATTCGCGTAATCGAAATAGGACAACAATTCATTTGGGATTTGTTCGGCGTTGAGGACAGAATCGGCAAGACCTGCTTGGATGACGCTCAAAGGCATACCGTCGAAACCACTTTCTTCAGGGTTTTGAACAAAAATAACACCTCCGGCTTCCTTGATTGCCGCAGCTCCTTTCGTTCCATCGGTACCACTACCCGATAAAATGACACCGATAGCTCTTTCTTCTTCCTCTTTAGCCAATGAATAGAAAAAAAGGTCAATGGGAAGGTTTAACTCATGGGTAGAGGCACGTTTTACCAGCTGAAGTTTACCATCCTTAACAATAATATTTTTTTTGGTAGGTATCAAATAAATGTGATTGGACTCAATTTCCATAGATTCCGTTGCTACCGAAATGGGGATTTCTGTTTTCCGAGCCAATAGACTAGAGTACATACTTTCAACATCAGGTGATAAATGTTGAATCACCACAAAAGAAAGTCCCGTATCAATCGGACAATTGGTAAAAAAAGCCTCCAATGCCTGTAAACCACTCGCGGAAGCACCAAGCCCTATTATTTTTAAGTTGTTATTCATATCGGTTTTTTTTGATGTGATTTTTTTTATTTGATAAAAAGATGCTAATGGATATCAATTCGAGTTGTTTTTGCAACAATTCAATTTCAGATTTATAGACTGCGAAATTGATAACATCCGTGTTTAATAATCTGTGTGAATTTAGATAACTCTCCCTGATTCTATTTAAGAGGGAGATTTTACTATTTGGAAGATTGTCAGCATAAACGATTTTGATAAATTCTATACAATGCAGGAGTTCATTATTCGCAATGAAATTTGTTGTAATGATTTTATTTTCTGCTTGATTATTTGATGAAATTTGTTTCAACATCGTGTAATCAATATATTCGGGCTCTATCTTATTATTTTGAGTCTTTATCATGTTCTCGAGAATCTTCCAACCACCCTTCTCGTTTTTTGAAAGTAAATAAGTATGCTCGCCTAATGATTCAAATCTGAATTGTAATTTATTGGAATCTTTATCTATCCAACAGAGCTTCCAAAATTCTTTAGTTTTTATGATTGCATTTTGGGTAAAAAGGCTATTAAATTGAGTCGATAAAATTTGAAAAGTAGAACCATAGTTTTGAATATCTAACTTCCATCCGTATTGCTTTTTGTGTTGGATACTATTTTTAATTTGCAGGTAGGTAGAGTTGTCACTAGGGTAAAAATTCGACAATTTTGAAGAATAGGATTTCACAGAACGGTTGATTTCCAAATACGTCTCAAATTCTATGGTTGCTGCATTAACTATTAGATTTTTCAAAAAATTATTGATAGAATCTTCTTCGCTAAGATTCAGATTGGAAAAATGTTGTAGTTGAAGGTGAATCAGAGAAAGCTTTTCGTGCTTTGCGGAGCTTCTAAAATGGTTAGATTTGGATTGGAATCGACTAAAAAAATCTTTGAACAATATAAAATCAGTTTGCCCACTATTTATGAAATCACAAATTGATTGATAGGAAAACCCTTTTTCTTGGAGGGTTTTTAAAGATTCAAGAATTTCTTGTCGTAATTGATTGTATTCCATGATTGTGGCATAAAGCTACAACAATAAAGTTAATTTGTTGTGGTATTTGTTGTGGTATTAGTTGTGGTATTTGTTGTGATGGTATAAAAAATGACTCTATCTTTGCGAAGAGAAAACTTTCAAATACGAAAATCTCAGTCAGTTAATTTACCTTTTGATAGAGCCCAGTGAGGTTCCTTCCCCCAAATTCCCTTATCAGAACAAGAAAAAACGTATCATTTTAATCAGTCAAGGTAAAAATTGAACAGTAAAGTTTGCCATATTTATAAAATATTAAAAAATAGCTTTTTATGAATATGAAATTTCACACTTTTTAAAAAATCACCTTGACTGATTAGGAAGATACGAAAAAACTTTTGTTTTATGCTA
>JBLHSZ010000137.1:0-3033 GCA_047627095.1 Rickettsiales bacterium | reverse complement strand
TTGAAGGAACGGATGCTTTAATAAAGAGATGTAAAGATCTTAAATTTGAGAAAGGTGAAAAGCCAGTCTTAGTGAAAATAAAAAAACAAAATCAAAGCACAAAAATAGACCTTCCTGCTTTTGGTGTTGAAACTGTAAAAAATCTTTCTGAATCTGGATTCAGTGGTGTTGCGATCCAGTCTGGATTTTGTCTAATCATCAATCAAAAAGAAGTGATTAGATTAGCTGATGAAAAAGGAATTTTTATTGTCGGAGTCTAAATTTTTCAGAACAATATCAACAGAACCTAGATTCTCTTGTTCCAGTTTTTTAGGAAGTAAAATTTCAACAGATCCTAATACCAAATCCCATCTATAATTCCATATCTGACCTTCGTCTTTTTCGTCATAAATCATCAAAAAATTAAGCCATGTGCAATAGGAACTAGGCCTAATTTTTTAATAATTATGCCAAAAATACTTTGTCCATATATGCAATTATAGCTGGGATTTGGCATAAGATCTAATTGTCAGACTCAATTCATGAGCACTAAAACCCTCTGATTTGGCAATCAAAGCTGCATCTTTTTGCAAGCCCAAAAACCCTTCTTTCGAACAATCAATCACTGACATTCTTTTTAAAAAATCAAAAACCGAAAGACCACTAGAAAAGCGCGATGTGCCAGTGGTTGGCAATGTGTGACTTGGTCCTGCGATATAGTCTCCAATTGCCTCTGGAGAATATTTACCCAAAAAAACTGCTCCAGCATTCTTTATTCTATTCAAAATTTCTTTTGGGTGTGAAGTCATGATTTCCAAATGTTCGGGAGCAATTTGATTGGCTATTTTGGATCCATCTTGGATCAAATCTTCAACCACAATCAGAGCTGATTTTTCAATGCTTTTTTCAATGATTTTTATTCGTGACAAAGTCGGAGCGATTTTCTGCAAAGACTCATTCACTAAATCTGCAAACTTCTCATCGTCACTGATCAAAATTGATGATGAATCTGTCCCATGCTCCAATTGTGAAAGCAAATCTGCCGCCACCCAATCTGGATTGTTATTTTTGTCAGCAATAATCAAAATATCAGTAGGTCCAGCAATCATGTCGATTCCAACGATGCCAAATAATTGTTTTTTAGCTAAAGCCACAAAGCTATTTCCAGGGCCGACAATTTTGTCAACTTTGGCAATAATGTTGGTTCCAAACGCTAATCCAGCAATTGCTGCAGCACCTCCAGTTTTGTAGATGGTTGTGATTCCACAAATTTGCGCCGCCACTAACACCGCATCATCGATTTTCCCTTTTGAAGATGGCGTAGTCATGACAATATCTTTGCATCCGGCAGCAATTGCAGGAACAGCATTCATCAAGACTGAGCTTGAATAAGAAGCAGTTCCTCCCGGGACATAAATAGCTATTTTTTCAATAGATTTCCAAATATTTCCCAGTGAGTTTCCGATTGAATCTTCAAAAGAAAAATCTTGAGGAAGTTGTTTTTTGTGATATTCCAAAATGCGTGAATAGGACAATTCCAAAGCTGCAATAGTTTCTTTATCCAGATTTTCTCTAGCTTGTAAAAGTTCTTGTTCAGACACTAACAAATCTTGTGGATTATGAAAATCCGCACCATCGAACTTGTTGCACAAATCAATAATAGATTGGTCACCATTAGTTCGAACCAAAGCAATAATTTCAGCTACTATTTTTTCAATATTATGGTCAATTTCCCCATTATTCTTGACCAATTTTGATATTTCATCAGAGAAATTTGGCTGTTGATATGAGATGATTTTTGCTTTCATATTTAGTAAAGATTTAAAAATTCTAGAATGTGTAACCTAGATTCAATTTAGTCAATGTGTCAGTTTTCTTAGTTCCAGCAGGGACTTCAGAAATATGTTCAAAGTTAATTCCAAAATTTAAATAGAGACTTTTTGACAATTTGGTTTTGACCGAAGTTTCTGAGCTGCTGATAGTGGCATCACGACCAAATGAAATTGAAGCTTTTTGAAGAAAAATAATATTTTCAGTCAATTTGTAGTTGAATCTCCCGGTATTTTTCTGAATAGCAGAATTTTCACGAACATCATTAGACAATTTGCTGTGTCTGCCACCGACACTGGCTTCGACTTCAAAATTGATGATATTATTTTTGACGAACACGTGACCATAACCAACAGTTTCAGAAAAACGGAATTTGTAGCCACTAAATCTGTCGCTCACATATTCAGCTTCACCAAAGAAATATCCTTTTGAATCTAGTTTATAGCGGCTATTGAGGCTTGTTCGATATTCTTCTGCGGTTCTGGTGTCATTTTCTTTGCGATTAACTGCTGAGGCTTGAAAAGTGGTTTTCCATTTGATTGCATCATATGTTGTTTTGAAATCAACATTAACATTTTCTTGTTCATTATTTCCCTTAGCCAAAGAAAGACCAGCTTCAATTGAAGTTTCTAAGGGATTTTTATCTTCAATTTCCTCTTTTTTCTTGGCTTCCGCTTCTTTTTTTTCTGCTTCTTTTTTGCATCCTGAAATCACATAATCTTGAATTGATTTTTTGAAATTTGGATTTCGTGAAATTGAAGCATTTCTAACCGCATTAATCACAAAAACATCTTTGGTCTGGCAGGCGGAAAATAAGCTATTTTTGATTGAAGATGGCAAATAATCAGAGCTAACACCAGAAGCATTTGAGTTTTGAGCAAGACTTGCCACTAGACAAGAAGAAATAAGTATTTTTTTAAGCACTATTCTTTGTGAAGATAAATTAATGAGTAATATCGGATACTTTATGAATTTTTTTTAAATTCTCAAGAAGATTTAAAATGAGATAGATCTGCTGTATATCGTCCTGATTTTCATAAAAATGACCAGCTCAAGAGGTTTTTAGATGGTGATTTAGAATGTTTTATTGCAATGAAATAGATTGATTGCTCTGTTTGTTTTGATCATTGACCATATCAACAAACCTACCATCAACGATAGTTTGTTCTCGATTTCCTAAGTCTTTAATAAGTCTTGTCAATTTATCAATCTCAGTTTCAGTTT
>JBLHSZ010000136.1:0-3097 GCA_047627095.1 Rickettsiales bacterium | reverse complement strand
ATTCTTCTTAATCTTCTGAAATATTTAGCTCCTTTATCTAAAAGATAATTGGCAAAAGCTATCAATAGAATAAGAAAAGTGATGCGCTTTATTAACTGATATAAAGACATGTGTATTGATCCTAAAGTAAAGGACAATTTCTCAGAATTGAGAATTTCAACAGTAGGTTTTAGATATCCAAAATATCCTAATGCTGATACGGTTATAATTATTACCAAGATAAGAGATCTTACAAACCAGATTTTAGGTTTTAGTAAATATGGAAATATGTTCATGTGTCTGTCATTATGATAGTTACTGGCGGGCAGATAATAACTATCAATAGAAATATATACAATTAAATTGATGGGTCATTTTCTCCTGATATAGCCCATAATTGATCTTTCAATATTTATTTAAGTGATGCTTGGGTTTGTCATATCGATCATTTTTAAATTAGATTAGCAATTAAAAGATAAGGTGAGAATAAAATGGCCAAATAAGATTCTAGGTCGGATTTACTTGACGGTTACTTTTTAACTAATGCAGTTCATCTTTTCCAGATAGTTTTAAGACAAAGAAAAACAGAATTATATTTTGGAATATTCGATAAATACTCTAAAATTCAGAACTAGTTTAGTAAAATACCCTGCAATTTATATTAAATTTCCCTATTAATTTTTTAGGAAGTTGGAGCTAAAAACCCAAGAAATACTGCGTTCAAATGAATATTTACAAATGATGTTCCAACCTTTTTCCGGAAACTAAATTAAGCATATTTTGGATAATTTTGTTTTTTATTTGCTGAAAACTGTCCGCAAAATGGTATACTCATCAATTTTTAAAATTAGCAAAAAGAGGTTGTAACAAAATAAGAATATTATCTTCTAAGAAGAAGATATTTCACTTAAAATTTTATCAAAAACTTCCTGAACACTCATATTAGAAGTATCAATTTCAAACGCATCATCCGCTTTTTTCAAGGGTGATGATTTGCGATTTTTATCTTGTTGATCGCGACTTCTAAGCTGCCCTAAAATCAAATCATGATTGGCATTAGGGTCATTTTTCAGTGATTGATTGAAGCGTCTTTGCGCCCTGACCTCAACATCGGCATTAATAAAAAATTTGTGATTAGCATCTGGACAAATAGTTGTTCCGATATCTCTTCCTTCCAAAACTGCGCCACAATTATTTTTGATTCCCAAGTCAGCAAAGTTTCTTTGCAAATCAAATAGTTCCTGACGAATTTCTGGGCTTGCAGCCACAATTGATGCAGCTTTGCCTATTTTTTCATTGTGAATTTCTGGTGATTCAAGATCAAAACTAAGCTCAGCTCTACTAGCTGTATCGAGTTTGGGTTGTAATATTTTATCACATAAAGGAATTATTTTTTTAATATCATTTTTCAAGTCAAAATTATTCTCTAAAGCCAAAAAAGCAACTGCTCGATAGAGAGCTCCGGTATTTAAGCAGGATAAGCCAAAATGTTGGGCGATTTTTTTAGCGATCGTACCTTTTCCAGAAGATGAAGGTCCGTCAATAGCAATAAGAAGAATTTTATTTTGTTTCATTTGGATTTGTTTTTTTAATGAATCAATGTCTTTTCTGAAGAAAAATTAGACTTAAAAATATAAATTATTTCTTAAACTCCACACCAAAATCAGAAAATATTTTCACAAAATTGGGAAAGCTAGTATTAATTGGTTCAGAATCATCAATTTTCACTCCACTTTTTAGTCCTAATCCCATCACCAAAAATGACATGGCAATGCGATGATCTAGATGAGTTTTGATTTGCGCGACATTATCTTGAGATTTGAATCCACCAATAACTTCCAGAGAATCATCACCAACAATCGTTTCGACTCCACATAGAGAAAGTCCAGAAGCCACAGCATCAAGTCGATTGCTTTCTTTTGCTTTTAGCTCTGCAAGTCCGTTCATTTTGGTATTTCCAGAAGCATAGGACGCAGCGATCGAAAGAATTGGATATTCATCAATCATTGAAGGGGCTCTTGATGCAGGAACGTTTATTCCAACAAGCTGGCTGTATTTGACCACGATATCCGCCACTTTTTCACCACCGACCAATCTTTCATTCTCCAGCTGGATATTTCCGCCCATTTCTTTCAAAGTAGTCACAATACCATCACGCAAAGGATTGACGCCAATATTATGCATTCTGATTTTTGATCCAGGAACAATCAAAGCCGCAACAATCATAAAAGCCGCCGACGAAATGTCTGCTGGCACAACAAAATCTTTAGCATCAAAATCATTACATCCACTAACAGTGATTTTATTTCCATTATTCAAAGGCTCAACTTTCACATCAATTCCCAAATATTTCATCATTATTTCGGTGTGATCACGGCATTTTTCTGGCTCAATAATCGTGGTTTTTCCATTGATGTTGAGAGCAGCAAGCATGATTGCGCTTTTCACTTGCGCAGATGCCATTTTCATTTCATATGTGATTGGTAGTGGCTGATCCGTTCCAACAATAGTGGCTGGCAAAAGATTATTTCCTCGACAAATAACTTCAGCTCCAATTTCTCCAATAGGATCAAAAACTCGTTTCATCGGACGTTTGCGAAGGCTGGCGTCACCCGTGAAAGTAGATTTAAAATCAAATGGAGCCACCAAACCCATCAAAAGTCTGGTTGAGGTTCCTGAGTTTCCCATATCCAAAATATCATCTGATTCTTGCAATCCACAATATCCAATACCATTGACCTGCCATTTTCCCGCTTCGACTTGCCTGATTCTTGCTCCCATTTTTCTCAAGGCCTCTGCAGTTTTCAAAACATCTTCACCTTCTAAAAGACCAGAAATATTAGAAATTCCGTTGGCCAGAGAAGAGAATATTAAAGAGCGGTGAGAAATTGATTTATCACCTGGAATAGTGACTTCACCTCTCAAAGGAGTGTTAATTAATGAGGAAATTAAAGAAGTTATCATTAGATGTGATTAGTTATTTGAGAAGATTCTCAAGATAGGACCATTTAACCCTTAAATTGATTGAGCAATAAGCTTTGTTAAAGGCTCTAAATAGGCTATGAAGGTTAAATTGGCCAATGCCATTAAAATTAGAACCAAGGAAGCATTATTAACA
>JBLHSZ010000135.1:0-3105 GCA_047627095.1 Rickettsiales bacterium | reverse complement strand
TTTCTTTTAATATTTTAAAAAAGTTGAATAATTTGATCACAATTTTCTAGCTTCTAGAAAAATAAAAAATACCATACGCGACTGCAAACTATTGCCTAAAACCAACAACATTTAAAATGAATTTACAACAAATCAGCAAACAACAATTCGCCCGTGAATCACAAATCATGACTCAAATGGTTTCTTATTTAGATGGGTTTAATGATGACAATACTGAAATTCTAGGTAACGCCTACAAGATGGTTGAAAAGGCTCGCATGAGTGAGTCAAAACTCAGCGTCGAATCTTTTTTGAATAAATACAATCTGTCCACCAAGGAAGGAATTGCCTTGATGTGTCTTGCTGAAGCTCTTCTTCGCATTCCAGATTCTGCCACCGCCAACAAGTTGATTGAATCAACTTTCAAAGACACAAATTGGGAACAATATCTTGCCGATGAAGATTCATTTTATTTCAACGCCGCCAGTTGGGGGATGTTGCTGACTGGAAAGACAATTGAAATTGGCATTGAAGGTGAAGAAAAACCATTGAATTTTTTGAGAAATATTTTCAAAAAAACTTCTGATCCAATCATCAGAAAAGCTCTCAAATCTGCCATGCATTTGGTTGCTTTGCAATTTGTCATGGGCCAAACCATAGATAAAGCTCTGGCAAAAGCGGCTAAATATGAAAAATTGGGCTACAGCTTTTCCTACGATATTTTGGGTGAAGGCGCGAGAAGTGCCCAGCAAGCCGAAACTTATTTTAAATCCTACAAATCAGCCATTGAAAAAATTGGCAAATATCACGCCAAATCAACCGAAGAAAACCCATTTGAACATTCTGGGGTTTCCATCAAACTCACCGCTTTGCACCCTAGATATGAGCTTTTGAAAAAAGAGCGAGTTTTTGACGAATTATTACCCAAAGTTGTTGAGATTTTGAGGCTCGCCAAGAAACACAATATCGCCGTTTCAATTGATGCTGAAGAAGCCAGACGTCTTGATATTGAGCTTGAGATCTTTGAAGAACTTTGTCAGATGGAAGAGTTTGAAGGTTGGGATGGAATTGGATTTGTTTTACAGGCTTATCAAAAACGTGCTTTTGATGTGATTGAATATTTGGCTGATATTGCCCAAAAAACCAAACGCATCATTCCAATCCGTCTGGTCAAAGGCGCTTATTGGGATAGTGAAATAAAATTTTCTCAAACTCATGGTTTGGAACATTTCCCGGTTTTCACCAACAAATATCACTCGGACGTTTCATATTTGGCTTGTGCGCGCAAGATTCTTGAAAATATTAACAGTTTCTATCCTCAATTTGCCACCCACAATGCCCATTCAATAGCTGCGATCAGGCATTATGCTGGTGACAAGAAGTTTGAATTCCAAAGACTTTATGGAATGGGAGAAGGCCTTTATGAAAATGTCGTAAAAGAAGTTCCTTGCCGAATTTATGCACCAATTGGACAGCATAAAGATTTGCTGGCTTATTTGATTCGCAGACTATTGGAAAATGGTGCCAATAGCTCTTTTGCCAATATGTTGCTTGATGAAAACATACCACCAGAAATAATTGTTGAAGATCCGATGGAAAAAGTTCGTAAATTTGGCGGACATAAAAACCAAACTATTGCCCTGCCTTCAAAGCTTTATGGAGAAGATCGACTCAATTCTAAAGGCGTTGATTTTGGAAATATTGACCAAGTTGAATCTCTTAGAGAAAATCTAGAAAGATTTAGCGATGTGCGCTGGGACTTCAACAATCCAAACTTGAATGGTGAAACGGTTGAAATTTCTAACCCGAGCAACAAATCACAAATAGTCGGATCTGTTAATCAAGCGACAATTGAAGATGTTGAAATATCTGCCGCTAAAGCTCATCAGATTTTCAAGATTTGGAAAAATGTCGATGTCTCTGAAAGAGCCAATATTGTCAGAAGAGTCGCTGATTTGATTGAAGAAAATAGTCATGAATTTATGGCTCTTTGCATATTTGAGGCTGGGAAAACCATCTCTGATGCCATTGCTGAAATCAGAGAAGCTGTGGATTTTTGTAGATATTACGCCAATCAAGCCGAAAAATTAATGGCCAATCCCATTGATCTGCCTTGTATCACCGGTGAAAGCAGCAATCTCAGCCTTCACGCTAAAGGTGTTTTTGTTTGTATTAGTCCGTGGAATTTCCCATTAGCAATTTTTGCAGGACAAATCATCGCAGGACTTGTCACTGGAAACACCGTTCTGGCCAAACCAGCAGAACAAACTCCATTAATCGCATTTAAACTAGTTGAGCTTTGCCATCAAGCCGGAATTCCCCATGACGCTTTGCAATTATTGCCTGGAAAAGGAGCAATAATCGGAGATGCTTTGGCAAAACAAGAATCCGTTAAAGGTGTTTGTTTCACCGGATCAACTGGAACGGCCAAACATATTCAACGCACACTTGCCAATCGCGAAGATGAAATCATCACTTTGATTGCTGAAACTGGGGGACAAAATTGCATGATTGCCGATAGCTCAACTTTGACCGAACAATTAGTTGACGATGTTTTGCTTTCTGCTTTTGGCAGCGCCGGACAAAGATGTTCTGCCTTGCGAATTTTGTTCTTACCTGAAGCTTCAGCTGATGAAGTTTTGGATTTAGCAAAAAATGCTGCTTTAGAAATGGCGGTTGGAAATCCATGGGATTTTGCTAACGACATTGGACCCGTAGTTGATGATGTTGCAAAAAACAATCTACAAAAACATGTCGATTATTTGAAGAGCCTGCCAAAAACCAAATTAATAGCAAAATTACCTATTGGTGATTTAGAAAAACAAGGTAGTTTTTTTGCTCCGCAAATCTGGGAAATTGATGATTTGAATATTCTTAAAGGTGAAAATTTCGGACCTATTTTGCATGTTTTACGCTACAAAAATGGTGATAACTTGATTGATCAAATCAATGATCTCAAATTTGGACTGACTTTTGGAATGCACACCAGAATCCACGAACAATATCAAGGAATCGAAAAACGCATCAATGCCGGAAATATCTACATCAATCGTAATATTACTGGTGCGATCGTTGAGTCACAACCATTTGGTGGAGAAGGTTTTTCTGGAACTGGATTCAAAGCTG
>JBLHSZ010000134.1:0-3118 GCA_047627095.1 Rickettsiales bacterium | reverse complement strand
AAGGCAAGAATGCTGATATATCCAAAATTTCCCAAAATCAATCTCGACGTAAAACATTTCTTCAAAAAATTAGCTCCCGGAATTATTGGCGCCAATGTCATGCAAATCAATCTTTTGATCAATACTATGATTGCTAGCCTTATTTCTGGCGCAGTTTCCTACATCTATTACGCCGACAGAATCAATCAACTTCCTTTAGCATTGATTGGAATTGCAATTAACATCGCCCTACTCCCAACCCTTTCAAAGGCAATAAAGTCAAACAATGCTGCACAGGCCATAAAACTGCAAAATATAGCTCTAGAGGCGAGCTTAATTCTTGTTATTCCTGCTGCCTTGGCTCTTGCCTGCCTCTCACATCCAATTATTGAGGTTTTGTTCCAAAGAGGAGCTTTTGGGGCCAATGAAACTGCTGCCGTTGCAAAGGCTTTGATGTTTTATTCTTTTGGTCTTCCGGCTTTCGTGATGACCAAAGTTTTGGAACCTAGTTTTTTTGCACGAGGAAACACCAAGACACCGATGAAAATTGCTGTATTTTGTGTTGTAGTCAACATTGCTTTGACCCTAGCTCTTTTTAAACCACTTGGATATATTGGAATTGTTTTAGCGTCGGTCATTGCCTCTTACATAAATATTATTTTGATGCTGATTGTTTTAACAGGGAAAAATCATTTTGTTTTCGCAAATAATTTTCTCAAGAAACTACTTCAAATACTAGTTCCCGCAACCTTTATGGGACTGGTTTTGTTTTTATTAAATAAAGAATTATCAAACATTAATCCAATGATTAGTTTGATTTTAAACATCTTGGCGGGTTTAATGACCTACCTTTTATTATCCTATTTTTCTGGTGCACTTAATATTCTAAAAGCAATAAAAAAACCAAATGCAATCACAAACATCTAAACAAAGCGATTCTCTTGAAGTTATAAATGACAATCTAAAAAATGATTGGAAATTGAACAAAATTCTTGATCTTTTCGAACTACCATTTTCTGATTTGATTTTTGAAGCAGCAACGATTCATCGCCAAAATCACAATCCAAACGCCGTGCAAATAAGCACACTTTTGAGCATCAAAACTGGATCTTGCCCTGAGGATTGCAAATATTGTCCTCAATCTGCGCATTATAACACCGAATTGAAGAAAGAGCCTTTCATGGAAATCGACAAGGTTGTTGAAGCTGCAAAAGCTGCAAAACAAGCTGGAGCTAGCAGATTCTGCATGGGCGCCGCGTGGAGAAATTTGAATGATCGCGATTTAGATAAAGTCTGCGACATGGTCAAAGAGGTGAAAGAATTGGGTTTAGAAACCTGCGTCACGCTTGGAATGATCAACGGTCAGCAAAGCGATAAATTGAAATCTGCAGGTCTGGATTATTACAATCACAATATCGACACTTCGGCAGAATATTACAAAGAGATCATCTCAACTCGCAGCTTTGAAGACCGCCTTCAAACTTTAGAAAATGTGCGTAAATCAAAAATCAATGTTTGCTCTGGCGGAATCGTCGGAATGGGTGAGCAGCGTGAAGATCGAGCAAAGATGCTCCAAGTTCTTGCAAATATGCCAGAACAACCTCAATCAGTTCCAATCAATCGCTTGGTTAGGGTCAAAGGAACTCCACTAGAAAATGTGGAAGGTGTTGATGAGTTTGAGTTTGTTAGAACTATTGCAGTTGCTAGAATTTTAATGCCAAAATCATTTGTGAGACTTTCAGCAGGAAGAAGTGAAATGAACGACCAAACTCAAGCTTTGTGTTTCTTGGCTGGTGCAAATTCTATTTTTTATGGAGACAAGCTTTTGACCACTGAAAATCCTGAAGCCACCAGTGATCAAGAATTATTCAAAAAACTTGGGATTAAATCGATCTAGCCATAAGATCTAAGCAACTCCAGCCCTTAGACAATCATGGATGTGCAAAATACCAATTGCTTTTCCATCAAGAACTACAAACAGATTGGTGATTTTTTTCTCATTCATCATCGCAACAGCTTCGACAGCCAAAGTTCCTTCTTCAATCACAGTAGGATCTTTGGACATCAAGTCTTTTGCACTCAAATTCATAAAATCTTTATTGATGTGTCGCCTAATGTCACCATCAGTGATGATCCCAATCAATTTTTCATTTTGATCCAAAACTCCAGCACAGCCCAGATGCTTTGAAGTCATTTCAAGTAGAACCTCTTCTAATTTTGCAGAAAAACCAAGCAAAGGCAGATCTTTTCCTTTTCGCATCAAATCCTTGACCTTGACAAATTCTGACCCCAATTTTCCTCCGGGATGAAAAACTCCATAATCTTTATTACTAAAATCTCTTGCTTCCATCAAAGCAATCGCCAAAGCATCTCCAAGCGCCAACATCATGGTTGTTGAGGTGGTTGGAGCTTTAATTGCAGTCGCTTCGGGAATTTCAGGCAAAACCAATGGCACATCAGACATAGTTGCAAGTTCTGATTCTTTTCTTCTAACAATTCCAATCATCGGAATTGAAAATCTTTTACAATAATAGATAATATCTTTGAGTTCTTTGGTTTCTCCAGAATTTGAAAGTAAAATCACCACATCATCTTTTGTGACCATTCCCAAATCTCCATGACTTGCTTCTCCCGGATGAATCGAAAAAGCTGCGGTTCCAGTCGATGCCATTGTTGCAGAGATTTTATTGCCAATATGTCCACTTTTACCCATTCCACTGATAATCACCCTGCCCTTACTCTTCAAAATCAAATCCACAGCATTGCAAAATTCATCACCTAAAAATTCCAATAAGGAATGCAATCCTGAAATTTCTGCATTAATAGTTTTTTTGGCCGAGGCGATGTAGGATTTTTTGTCTTGATTATTGGTCATTTGTTTGTATTTTCAGCATTTTTAAAACGGCCTATTCAAATAGAATTATGACTCAAAATCAAGACAAATCACCAAATCCATTTCTTCAAGAATTTTTAGATGCAAAAGCAATATTAAAAGGACATTTCACCCTATCTTCAGGTCTGCACAGTGACACCTATTTGCAATGTGCAAGAGTGTTGATGCACGGTGAAAGATCAGAAAAACTCTGTTCGGCTTTGGCTCAAAAAACCAATGAAAGAATGGGGGTAAATTTTGCTGACA
>JBLHSZ010000133.1:0-3298 GCA_047627095.1 Rickettsiales bacterium | reverse complement strand
TTGCCAAGGATATCAAAAATGTTTGGCAAGATTTTGATGAAAAAATATTTCTTAGTGAAATAATTTCTGATCTTGAAAAATTGGGATTAAAAGAACGTTCTGATCTGATTAGAGAAAAATTAGCAATATATTTGCCTAATGATTTTGATAAAGCTGTGGATATTTTGATCAAAGATTTATGGCCAGAGTTGAGTGATGTTGGAGATATTCAAACCGATTGGAATGGATTTATTATTCTTCCCCAAACTTCTTTTGTAGCAAAATATGGCAAAGATCATTTTGAAAAATCGATGAAGGATCTTTATGAAATGACTAAAAGGCTTTCTTCTGAGAATGATTTGAGGTCTTGCATTGAAGTTGATTTTGTAAGATCAATGCAGATTCTACATCAATGGTGTGAAGATGGTAATCATCACATTCGAAGATTGGTTTCGGAAGGAACTAGAACCCACTTGCCATTGGCTGGTAGAATAAAAACATTCCAAGAAAATCCTCTTCCTGTCATTGAATTGCTTGAAAAGCTAAAAGATGATGAATCACTTTATGTGAGAAGATCGGTGGCGAACAACATCAATGACATCTCTAAAGATAATCCAGAGATTGCCGTTGCAACACTTCGAAAGTAGAATCAAATTCCTAATGAAAAAGTCAAATGGGTTGTTCGTCACTCATCTAGAAGCCTTGTTAAACAAGGAAATACAGAAATATTGAAAATGTTTGGATGTGATGTTGACGCGCTAATTGAAGTTTCAAAGATTGTTGTTGAACCAGAGAAACAAATTGTCGGTGGTGATTTGCAATTTTCTTTTGATGTTGAGTCAAATTCAAAAAAGGATCAAAAACTGATTATTGATTTTGCGGTTTATTTTAAAAAATCTAACGGAGGGAATCTTCCTAAAGTTTTTAAGTTAAAAAATTTAACCTTAAAATCCCAATAAAAAATCAGAATTTCTAAAAAAATTTCTTTGAAAAATACCTCAGGAAGAAAGATCTATTTAAGTGAGCATTGGATCGAGATCTTGATCAATGGAAAAGCTTGTTCTAAGGGATTTTTTGAGGTGATTTAAAATCGTAATTCTCTCGAACTCTTAAAAAACTCGCAAATCGTGGTTTGTTATTTTTGGTTTTTCCATAATATTTGTAGGTAATAACGCTGCCGATTTTGGGGGGTCTTCTCCTCATTTTGTCACTGAACCCTCCGCCAATTTTGAAACGAACTCCTTCTTCATTTTCTACCAGAATCGAACCCATCATTTTGTGATATTTCCCCTTCCCTGAATAATGTTTTAGAACTTTTGCTTCTGCGTCAAAAGAACTTTTCAATTTCAATAAATCATCGTTACGAGTTGCCATATACAAAGAATCTTTACGCCTAAGCATCAAACCTTCACCGCCTTTCTTTTCAACTTTTTTCAATAATTGCATTAAAGATTTTTCATCTTTTATTTTTTCTTGCCTAATGACCGATAAATATTCTGAGTCAGATTTTTGGGCCAGTATCTGCATTCTTGCAAGTCTTTCTTTAAAAGTTCCTTTATGTTTTGGCATATCAAAAAGTAGCAGATGAATATCTTTCCAATCCGAGTCATTTGGAATCTTGGTTCTAACAATTCCAGAAACTTCTTCAAATTTCTTTCTCCCAATCCACAATTCCCCTTCCAAATTTTCAGGTGGAAAATTATTAATAAACCATTTAGGAGCACTAAAGACATTGCCCTTTTTGGAAAGAAGGTTTTTTCCGTCCCAATAAGCACGAACTCCATCAAGTTTTTCACTAACTAAATATTGATCTAGATCAATTCCAGAATGATAAATATTGGAAAGTTGAATTTGAGGTTCAAAAGCTTTTGCCAAGAAGGTAGATTGCAAAATAAAGAATAGAGCAATAAGTAGTTTTGATTTAAATAGAAAATTCATTTGGTGTTAGAATTTAAATAATTAAAGAAAATAGGTTATTTTCTTATCATTGGGGTTTGTCAGATTTTTTCGGAATAATACCAATAATTGGCGCAATAGATTCTACAATATTTTTTACCACCGGTGCTGCGACCATTCCTCCGGTGTTGAAGGTGTAGTCCGAGCGGTCAAAAGAGATAAAAACCAAATATTTAGGATTTGAAGTTGGAAATACTGCCACAAAAGAGGCGATTGTTTTGTGCTCACTGTAACTCCCGAACTCCGCCCTCTCTGCTGTTCCAGTTTTTCCACCCACTTCATATCCTTCGGCATCGGCATTTCCTCCAGTGCCATTTGTTACCACATTGCGCAGCATTTCTCGCATAACATCAGAAGTTGAAGATTTTATTACTCTCTCACCTTCTGGTTTTTTTTGCAATTTTATAAAAGAAGGAGAATAAAGAAGCCCTCCGTTGACCATCGCCGAAACTGCTTTTGCCATGTGAAGAGGAGTTATGGCGATTCCATGACCGTAGGCAATGGTGTAGAGATTTATTTCTCGCCATTTTTTAGGAAAAATTGGCCTAGAAAGAGCTGGAAAATCACTTTTGATTCGAGTCAAAAGACCAAATTTTTCCAGCATTTCTTTTTGTCTTTTAGTACCTATTTTTTTAGCAATTTCAATAGTTCCGATATTAGAGGATTTGGCAAAAATTTCCGCCACATTGGCAAATCCCTTGATCGGATGATCATCCTCGATGGTATATCTGCCATAAACAATGGGATTGCTCACATCAAAATCATCATCCATTCGCACCAAATCATCCTCAAAAGCAATGGCGTTAGTGAAGATTTTAAAAATCGACCCCAGCTCATAAACCCCATAAGTAGCTCGATTGAACTTTTCATTTGATTTGGCATGCTCTTGGTGATTAGGATCGAAACTAGGTTGGCTCGCAATCGCTAGAACCTCACCATTAGTGACATCCATTATGATTCCTGAAGCTGCTATTGCTTTATATTTTTTGATCCCCAAAGATAATTGCTCACTCAAAACATCCTGAATGCGAACATCCATCGCCAATTGCAAATCTTGACCTTCCATAAGAGATTTGTCATATTGCATTTCAACCCCTGACAATCCATTTCTGTCCAGATCAACATATCCAATAATATGCGCCAAAATAGATTTTTGTGGATAAACCCTTACCAAATCATCATCAAAAATCAATCCCGCCATATTCAAAGATTGAACGATTTTTTGCTCTTTTGGTGCTATCCCTCTTTTTATCAAAATCCAATTACGATTTTTCTTAGCAACCTTAGCCAAAACCTCGCGATAACTAAGATCAGGGAAAATGTGCGCAATTTTTCTAGAAATAACCTCAGGATCCTTCACCAA
>JBLHSZ010000132.1:0-3304 GCA_047627095.1 Rickettsiales bacterium | reverse complement strand
ATTATTTCTTGAATGAAGAATCTTATGATCTGAAACATAATGTGGTAAAAGAAAAGCTAGAAGAAGTTGTTAAGAATTTAATTCTTAAATCAATTCAAATAGAGGAAAAACTAGATTTAGACATTTTATCAAGAGAGGCTCCAGAAAAAATTTCTAGAATTTTAAAAGATGAAAATTCTAGTCCAAATAAAAAAAGATTAGCAATAAAGGCATTGTGGATTCTATCAGCAGATTTTCCAGGAAATTCTAAAATAAATTTCCTTAAATCTTTAACATCTTTTGGCTATGATGGAGAAATTGAATCTTTTGAAGACTTAAGTGATGACGATGTTCGCAAATCTCTGGACTATTGTTTCGATAAATTTCCCGAAATGATCAAAAATATTGAATTTAAGGATGTTTGGGGGTTTTTGAGAGAAATTTCTGATTCTCAAAACTCAATTGTGAGATCAGCTGATTTTGGTGTTAATTTTTATGATATGGTGCAGGAGAGGTTGAAAATACTTCCTTTTGCTGAATCTTTTGGTGATGAATATTTAGATTTTTATAGATCTAGTAATGATGGAGGTCGCACGATCTTACTTCCTGCTCTTGGTGAATTGTCTAGTGATGAGATTTTTTACCACCCAAAACGTAGTGAAATTTTAGATCTGTTGAAATGCAATACATATCATTTGCCCAGAGGTAATGATTCTAATCTTAATAACAGTAATATTTTAGCTCATAATGTGTGGAATGAAATATTTTTGAAAGCTGTTGAAAAGCAAGATGTCGTTTTTTTAGAAGAAGTTTTAGTAATGGGTGCTGATATTAATATTGATTTTTCTCAATCAATTTCAGAGGCTTTTAAAATCAGTGTTAAAACACAAAACAAGGATTTATTTCGTACATTTATTGCTGATCCAAATGTTTCAGAATCTCTTAGATATGCTCTATTATTTGCAGCTATTAAAAATGGCTTAGATCAGTTTTCTGAGATAATTTTAGAGCATAGCATCGGCGATATTAATCGTACAGACTTGGCTGAAGATGACGATTTGCTCTATTGTGCGATTTACTATGGTCGAACAAAAATTGCCGTTCAATTACTGGAGAAAGGAGCTAGAATTAAAAAAGAAGGAGGTGTTGATAACTCCGCTAAATTACTTGCTTTAGCAATAGAAAATCAAGATCTTAATAGTTTTAAGTTATTAATGGAGTATGGCGCTACAAAAGATGCTGACCTTGGTTCTGGAAATAATATTTTTCATCTTGCAGCTGCCATAAATTCCAATGATATTCTAGAATATCTTCTCAATGAGCCTGATATGGCTGAATATTTGGGTAAAGATAATAATTTAGGAAACTCTGTATTAAGTATGGCTATTGATAATAACTATGTAGAATCGGCTAAATTAATATTTGAGAAATTAACTCCAAATCAGCAAATTCAGTTTTTAATCAATATTTCTTTTGAAGAAAAGGAAGATCTTGGAAATGCATTGCTTGTTATTTTGGAGGATAAAATTGAAATAAGTAAAGATAAATATTTTCCACCAAGTGCAGTTTTGGTTCGAGGCTCTTCTCCGCTTATTTATTCAGCTGAAAAAGAAAAGGAAGATTCAGAGCCGACATTGATCAACGCCCTTAAGAGACATGAAAAATTTCCCAAAGCTCAAGCAATATTAAAAAAAATTCAACCGCTAAAAGAAGAGCACAATCAATTGGGTAATTAATAATATGACGACTATCTTTTTATCTGATAAAGACCTTGATGGAGATGGAAATATTGTCAATAAAGACTTAAGGTTGCAGGGCGTAACTTCGCTTTATTTTCTTCCTTCGGCAGCAAAAAAATTAATCCAATTAATCAATCTTCCAGAAGGTTTGCAAAAAATCGGACTAGATGGATGCATCAATTTGCAAATCATTTCAAACTTTCCAAGAACTCTTCAGAAAATAGGTTTGTCGGGATGTTATAAATTAGAAAAATCTGAAGGTTTTTCAGGATTAATGTCATTTCTTGATGAAATTGATTGCGAAATAATTTATCCAGACAAAACCACTTCAATTGGCTTGATAGAAGCTAAAATTGCCAAAATAAATCAATCTGAATTTCCCGCTTTTCATTCTCTTGTAAAACGTTATTTATCTGAAAATCTTGATCAAAGAGAGGGCAAATTTGCTTTGTTAAAAAATGTTGGTCGAGTTCTGGATATTTTAGAATCTAGTCCAGATCATTATTCTTGGGTTGAAGATTTATCTCAAAAATTCTCTTTCGATGGTTGCATAAATCAGCCGGTTGCCGGTTTTTTCCAAATTGCAACTTGGCTAAATGCATCAACTTGCGAAGGTAAAATTAGCAAAATTGAGGCTTTAACCCCATTAATGGTTAATAATTTGATTATTTATTCGATTAAGACTGATCCAGAAATTAAAATTTCCGTGTCTTATGAAGTTGAGCTTGGGATGTGTTTGCTCAAAAAATTCTATGAAAGACGGTCTGTAGAAAAAATGATTCCTGTCGGGGTTCCCAAGAAGATCAATAATGAAGATAAGGTTAGTGGGGTTTTGAGTGATGATAAAATTGAATCACTTTATTCAAATCTTTTGAAAGAAACTAAAAAGACTAGCTTGGAGAAAGTAGAATTTTTTAGTAGTGATGAAAATTCCAGAATTTGGGGTGGAATCGCATTTCCTAAAGTTATGAAAAACATAAAAGATTTTCACAGTGAGTTAAGAGGTTCTGGTTGTGAGGATGGAACTGTTTATTCTAGCAAAAGGTTTCACGCCATAAACTCATTGGAAGAATCCGCAATTTTGGAGCAAGTGATGAAATTGACTAAAAATTTTTTCCCAACCCGAAGCCCGTCATTGCCCAACCTTTATTCCAATCTTAGTTCCGTAACAAGGAATCGTTCTGCCAGCCTATGATCAATATTGATTTTTTTATTTGCTTATTTTTGCAAAATTAACAAAGTATTGCGCCTTAGAAATAATAGATAAATCGATTAGTAATGAAAATAATTAAGAACATAAAAATCGCTACAACTAATAGCGGTATTAAATATCAAAATCGCGATGATTTGCTTTTGGTGAGTTTGCCGGAAGGAACATCAGTGGCTGGGGTTTTTACGAAATCTTCAATGAAAGCCGCTTCAATTAGCTTATGTCAAAATCATCTAAAGAATGGCAAAGCACGTGGTTTGGTGGTTAACGCTGGTAATGCTAACGCTTTTACTGGTCAAAAGGGTGTCGACTCAGCTAATAGAATTGCTCAAAAAGCAGCGGATATTTTGGAATGTGATGTCAGTGATATTTTTGA
>JBLHSZ010000131.1:0-3437 GCA_047627095.1 Rickettsiales bacterium | reverse complement strand
TTTTGACGTCATTCCCAAAGCAATGGATGAGTATTTGTCATTTTTATCCTCTTTTGCAAAAGAAGAAGACGCAGCTAAGAAAGTTGATAATCCAGTTTCCCACATTCATGCCAGCAATGTTCCAAAACCAGAATGCAATTTGACCTATTCACTTTTGCTCAATCTTGCCAGTGCTTGCAACCCTGAAAATGACGAAGTTCTTTGGGGGTTCATTTCCAATTATCAAAAAGGTCTAACCAAAGAAAATTCGCCAAACCTAGCCAAAATGGTCAAATGCGCCATCAACTATTACAATGACTTCATCAAAGCTCACAAAGAATATCGTGACGCAACCAATGAAGAAAAAGCGGCAATTAAAGATTTGAAAAATGCTTTAAGCACAATTGACAAATCATCCGATTCTTCTTCAATTCAAAATTTAGTTTTTGAAATTGGTACAAATCACGGCTATGAAAAGAATATGCGTGACTGGTTCTCTGCTCTTTATCAAATTCTTTTGGGTCAAAAACAAGGTCCAAGAATGGGATCTTTCATCGCCCTTTATGGAGTTGAGGAATTTTTGAAAATGGTTGATAAGAAAATAAACTAATTAAATAGAACATGCTTACTAACCAAATACGCACTTCATTCCTGGATTTCTTCGCTAAAAACGGCCACAAAATCCTACCCAGCTCATCACTTGTTCCCCACAACGATCCAACTTTGATGTTCACCAATGCTGGAATGAACCAATTTAAAAACTATTTTACCGGACTTGAGAAACCAGAATTCACCAGAGCTGCAACTTCACAAAAATGCGTCCGTGCCGGTGGAAAACACAATGATCTAGACAATGTGGGATACACTGCACGTCATCACACTTTTTTTGAAATGCTGGGAAATTTCTCTTTTGGTGACTATTTCAAAGAAGAAGCAATTTATTTTGCTTGGGAATTTCTCACCAAAGAGATGAAAATCCCCAAAGAAAAACTTCTTGCCACAATCTATCACGATGATGATGAAGCTTTTGATTTATGGAAAAAAATCGCAGGATTTTCTGACGATAAAATCATCCGCATCGCAACTGACGACAATTTTTGGTCAATGGGTGATGTTGGACCTTGCGGTCCTTGCTCAGAAATTTTCTTTGATCATGGCGACAAAATTTTTGGTGACGTTCCGGGAAGCAAAGACGAGAATGGCGACAGGTTTACCGAGATTTGGAATTTGGTTTTCATGCAATTTGATAAAAAAGCCGATGGCACCAGAATCAATCTTCCCAAACCATCAATTGACACCGGCATGGGATTAGAGAGAATATCATCAATCATGCAAGGAGTTCATGACAATTATGAAACCGACACTTTTAAAAACATCATCGGCGAAATACAAAAAACAATTAAATAATTTTTTTATCTAGACAAAATCAATTATCCATTAAGAAATAGAAGTGAAATCAATCAATCAAATACTCAAAGATTTTAACGTTCCCATCAAAGAAATCCTAATTGCCCAAAATATAATCAACAAAGCTGATGATTTAATCAGTAAATTTGGATTCACCACCCAAAAAATATTACTCATCACTGACCAAAACATCTATCCAAAAATCGGCTCAATAATCGCCAATTCTTTAAATATAAAAACCTCACAAACCCTCATCTTGCAAAACCCAAAAGCAGATGAAAAAATAGCTTTAGAAATTGTCAATGCAGCCCAAAATCATGACCTAATCATTGCAGTCGGATCAGGAGTCATCAATGATTTGTGCAAATTGGCGAGCTTCAAAAAACAAATACCCTACATAATTTTCGGCACCGCTCCATCAATGAATGGCTACGCATCTGCCAATGCCTCAATCACCATCAACAGTCACAAAACCTCCGTTCAAGCTCATTTGCCAATGGCAATTTATTTGGATTTGGATGTTCTAAAAAACTCCCCACAAAGGCTAATAAAATCAGGAATTGGCGACAGTCTTTGCGTCTCCACCTGTAATTTCGATTGGCTATTGTCACATCTTTTACTTGGAACCAAATTTGACCAAACCCCATTCGACCTATTAAACCCACTTTATCAAAAACTCACAACTGACAGCTCACAACTGAAAACTGACAACTTGATTAAAATTTTGTCAGAAACCTTAATCCTTTCTGGCCTAGGAATGTATGTGTGCAAGGGCAGCTATCCAGCCAGCCAAGCCGAACATTTGATTGCTCATTACATCGAAATACTACATCCAAAAATCGCCCAAACCAGCTATCATGGCGAACAAATTGCCATCACAACTTTGAGTGCCGCTCAAATTCAAGAAGAAATTCTCAATCAAGAAAATCTACAAATAACACCAGCCAATTTCGATAAAAAATATTTAGAAAATATTTTCGAAAAAGAACTAGGAAGTCACTTCTTTAACGAAATTAGCAAAAAAGAAATTGATGAAAAACTGGCAAAAGAAATAAATCTAAATCTACAAAAAGACTGGCCAGAAATTAAAACGGCTTTACAAAAAACTTTTATCAGTAAAAATGATCTATTGAAGATTTATAAACAATTTTCTCTACCAAAGAACTGTCAAGAAATTGAATGGTCAAAAGAAATTTATGATGATTCTCTAAACAACGCTCACCTAATTCGCGATCGCTTTACTTGCCTTGATCTAATCAAAATTATTTCATAATAGTTTGCGTCAAAAAATTGCAATGATTCAACAACAAATAAAAAATTATCATGTCAAAATTCTTTAACCTAATCTTCAGAATAGCCAATAAAATCTTCTTTATTGCCATTGTTGCAATCATTGTCGCGTTCGCTTTCAATAATCGTCAAAATGTAGTTATATCTTTATCCCCACTTCCTTTTGAGGTGGAAACTAGATTGTTTCTATTGATTCTATTTTGTTTTTTTGGAGGAGTTTTAGCTGGCTTTCTATCTTGCTCAGTCTCACTAACCAAAGAAAAATTCAGAAATATGATCGGTGGATGGAAGATAGGCTTTTTGAAGAGAAAAGTCGAAAAACAAGAATTAAAAGCTAAAAAACAAAAGTTAAAAACCAAAAACAAAGAATCTGAAAAAATCCAATCACAATAAAAACAAACCACCCAAACCTTCAATCGCATTCTGACAATCAAATGATTTGAGTAAGGATTTAAAACCTCTCAATTTTCCCTGAAATTACCCCTATATTTTGCGCGGAAATATCACGACTTAATGTTTATCGTGTATTTTATTTTAAAAAGAGTTTCTTTAGATAGGGTGATTATTTTTCAAATTTTAATAAATTAATTGTAAATTTTAGAGATTGTCTGAATATTTTTTTATTAAAAAATGTCCGAAAAATCTTAACTAAAATATTGATGTGGCTACCATTTTTCGGACAGTTTTTAACAAAGAAATATCAAAACTATGTCCAACAAAACTCGACAAAATTATCCTTTAGAATTTAAGGTTTCATCTGC
>JBLHSZ010000130.1:0-3491 GCA_047627095.1 Rickettsiales bacterium | reverse complement strand
AGAAATCCTAAACTCTACTCTACAGATAGCCTTTTTAGGGCTGCAAAAAAAAGAGGTCACGATGTAAGAATAATTGACCATCTTAAATGCTATATGGATATAAATTCCAACGATCCAAAAGTATATTACAAAAAAGAAGTTTTGGAATTTGATGCTATTATTCCAAGAATCGGTGCTTCCGTCACTTTTTATGGAACAGCAATATTGCGCCAATTTGAAATGAATGGCGCCTACGCCCTTAATGAATCTTTGGCAATCACAAGATCAAGAGACAAATTAAGAGCGCATCAACTTTTAGCTAAGAAAAAAATAGGAATGCCAATAACCGGTTTTTCCCACAGTGCCACTAATACTGATGAATTGATCAAAAATGCTGGCGGAGCTCCTTTAGTATTAAAACTATTGCAAGGAACTCAAGGAAAAGGGGTGATATTGGCGGAAACTAAGAAAGCAGCAGAGGCTGTGATAGAAGCATTCGGAGGTCTTGATGCCTTCTTTTTAGTTCAAGAATTTATTAAAGAATCTGGAGGTGCCGACATTAGATGTTTTGTGGTGGGAGATAAAATCGTCGCTGCCATCAAAAGGCAGGGAGGGGAGGGGGAGTTTCGCTCAAATTTACATAGAGGCGGAACGGCAACTATAATCAAACTAACATCTGATGAGCGTAAAACTGCCCTAGAGGCAGCTAAAGTTATGGGCTTAAGGGTTGCTGGTGTTGATATGGTAAGATCGTCTAGAGGTCCATTGGTTCTCGAAGTCAATTCATCACCAGGATTAGAGGGAATAGAAACTACAACAAATAAGGATGTCGCTGGAATGATAATTGAATATATCGAAAAAAATGCCAAATGTATGAAAAACAGTAGGGTAAATAGGGGGTAATATGTCGAATTTAACAATTGACGGCAATGAGGTAAAGTCAGGAGAAAGGAAAAGAATATGCCTAAAGGTTGCTAAGCTTTATGATTTTACCGAAGTCAATATTCCTATAGAAATAATCAGGGGGAAAGAAAGTGGTCCGACATTATTTGTTTCCGCCTGTATTCATGGCGATGAAATTAATAGTGTGGAAATTGTCAAAAGATTATTAAGCCATAAATCTCTAAAAAATCTTAAAGGCACATTAATTGTCATACCGATAGTTAATGTTTTTGGATTTAATGATAAATCAAGATATCTACCAGATAGAAGAGATCTAAATCGCTGCTTTCCAGGTGCTGAGAAAGGTTCTCTGGCATCACAAATTGCTTACAAATTTACCAATGAAATTGTCAAGAAGAGTGATTATGGAATAGATTTACACACTGGGGCGATTCATAGAAATAATTTGCCTCAAATCAGAGCGTGTCTAGATGATCCGAAAACCAAAGAATTGGCTCAAATGTTTAATGTTCCAGTTTTGATAAATTCTGACACGAGAGACGGATCTCTAAGAGAGTCTGCTAGGGCGTTAAATATTCCGATGTTGTTATTTGAAGGCGGTGAAGCTTTAAGATTTAATGAAAAAATCTCCACCTCAGCTTTGCAGGGAATTTTGTCTTTAATGTACAAAATTGGTATGCTTGGCGATAATGATTATTGTCCCATAAAGAAAAAAGAAACCTTTATCGCCAGATCAAGCTATTGGGTAAGGGCGCCTCATAGTGGAACCATAATTTTAAAAAAGAAGTTGGGTGATTATGTCAAAAAGAATCAAGTAATAGGGATAATATCTGACCCATTTGGACAGCATAAATTTAAAGTTACCTCTGATTATGAAGGAATAATTATTGGTTTAGCAACCCTTCCATTGCTAAATAACGGAGACGCAATTGCTCATATCGCCACTTTTAAAGATGCTGAAAAAGTTGAGGAAAATATTAATATATTTGAAGAGCAAATAGATAATATTGATGTTCCTGATTAGGGATGAACGCGAAATTGAGAAATTAGAGATGTTTCATAATTGCAAATGGAAGAGAGTCTCATCTCGAGGGTATATTGAAAATCGAGAAGTGTATTAAAATTAGGGAAAGACACAATTGCATGTCAAAATGACTTCAGCCTTGATAAGGCTGTCATCATCTATAAATTAATAATTTATTTAATTCCCACCACTACTCCAGAACATTTTCTGTTTTAACCAATGGTTCTTCAGATTTACCGCGATAACTTGTTAGAGCAACAGCATTCGATGGAATTTTTGGATTGTATGGTGATTTTTGTTTTGGATCAAAAATATTGTCGGGTTGTTTTTGCTTAGTTGCTATTGCCTCAAGGCCATTAAATCTACCATCGGTTCTAATTTTAACTTTTTGTTGATACATTGTAACTAGTTCTTCCGGAGATTTATCGCGAACAAATTCTTGCATCTTATTGGCAATTCTTGGAATCAAGGCTTCAGGAATAAACTCAAGACTGGACTTATAAACATCTTCACTACCCTCAAATTTAGCAAAATGAGGATTATTTCCAATAAGCCTGATTTCAGCAACCGCAATCTTGTCATTAATCATTGAAACTCGAATATTGACATTTTTTGCGCCACCGATTCTGTGGGTTAAATATGATGGTCCGGGTCCAGTATCAAGATATGGAGTTCCTTTTAATTCGTCAAAAATATATTTTCTTCGATCAAATGCAGATTCAACCTCTTTTTGACTACGCAAAATACCACCAACTTCAGATTCCGCCTCAACCACAACTTGTTCAAGAATTTTTAAGAATTCTAATCCGAGTTGATTGAAATAAACCGTTACCTGATCACCTTCTTTTGTAATTTTTGGCAATAAAGCATTTTGTTTAAATCCTTCAATGTCAAGAACCCACAAAGAGAGGTTGACTTGAACATTTGGATCATCAAGGGATAGATTGCTATAGTTTGCTAAAAAACGCATCCGCTCCAATGCTTTATCTTTGACATCGATTATTTGAGAAAAATCATGGGGTCCGAGAGAAATCTCATGAGCCTGAATCATGTCTAATAGTTTTTCGTGAAACCGACCTATCTCAATCAATCCCCACACATTTTTTAAATTTTCTTCCCTGCTCTTAGTTGGATCATACAATCCATCAACTTCAATTTTATTATCTTTAGCAAAATCTTCATTTAAAAATAAAAGATTGTAAAAGAATGCCTCCGCTTCAGTTAAATTAGCAACAGATATTTCAATTCTTTTAATTCTTTCAATCTCATATTTGCTCACAGAAGGAACAAGGGATTGTTTAAGGTCATTAGCAATGGCAATAAAATTTTTCCGATCGATCACCATTCCTTCAGCGCCGATTGATGTTACTGAGGTATCTTCATAAAATTTAGTTAGGTCATAAACCTCAGGAATCTTTGGTGTGGAGCCAAACTTTATTTCCATAGATCTTCTTGAATTTAAGTCCGATAAAGACTTTTTAAGTGAGACATTTCTTTGGATTGGTGTTAGTTTTTTTGATTCTTTATCAAGACCCAAAAGAGAAAATTCAGTTTCAATCCCAACTTGAATTGATAATCCTGCCCT
>JBLHSZ010000129.1:0-3502 GCA_047627095.1 Rickettsiales bacterium | reverse complement strand
TAATAAAATTTTCTATTATAAAGAAAAATTATTCACTTCAAGATTATTGCCAAAAATTGAAATTCCAGTACAAGATCCTTATATGCCAGATTACGGCAATAACAAAAAAGGCCAAGAAGATGAAAGTCCGTCTGATGGTGGTGGCTCTTCTAATTCTGATGGGAATGAGACAGAAGATAAAGTTGGAATTAATTAAGATAGATAAAATATGAAAAAATCACTTTTACTTATCATAATATTTGGATTTTTCTTTGCTTCTTGTGGAAAGAAAGGGCAATTATTCTTGTCAGAAGAGCCGGCTATAAAAGAAAATAATAATGAAGAAAAATAATTCAAATAATTATGGCTTCAGACCTCTTGAAAATAAAATTAGTCAAATTTTAAAACCAATCCTTGCCAAGAAAAAAGACAATTTCTTGGTGATTAACAATTTATATAAGAATTGGCAAAAAATTGTTGGGCAGCAATGTGTTAAATATTGTTTTCCAAAAAAAATTACTTTCGAGAAGAATAAAAAAGTGAATGGTGTTTTGAGCATTGGAGTTGGAAATTCTGCAGTTTCTTTTTATTTAGAAGCAAATTCTAACCATATTATTCAAAATATTGCCTCTTATTATGGTTATAAAATTGTCGGTAAAATTCGAATTATTCAAGAACCAACAATTGCAGAAGAAATTAAAGAAGAAAAAATAGATACAGTTAGTGCCAAGAGTCAAAATTTGATTGATGAATCAACCGATATAATTCAAGATGAAGGATTAAAATCAGTCCTTCAAAGGCTTGGAAAATCTATTTTGAAATAATTATATTGTTTAAGATCCGCCATTTTTTTCAATCGGTATCAAAGCGCTAAGGCGCATTTATTTTTAAAGAACGTGGCCTGATCCACGCCCCTTTTTTGGGGATTTCCGGCACTTCGTGCCTTCATTTTTATATTATCTTATGAGTATCAACAAAAAAGTAATTATCGCCAATTGGAAAATGAATAGCTCATTTGATGAGTTGCCAGTTTGGATAGAAAATTTTAGTAAAGAAATCATTAAACAAAAATCTCTATCTGAAATAATCCTTTGTCCACCTGCAATCATGCTTGATTATGCTGATGAGATTTTGATGGAAAATGAACTCAATGAAATTGAGAAACTTCATGGCGATGTTGAAAAAATGAAAGAAGAAGATTTGGAAGAGATGATTGCCAAACTTAGAATCATTAAGCTCGGTGGACAAGATTGTGGTGCGGAAGATAAAGGAGCTTTTACTGGTGATATTAGTGCAAAAATGCTCAAAGATTGCGGTGCTTATTATGTGATTCTTGGACATAGCGAAAGACGACAATTTCATCTTGAGACAAATGAATTGATTGCCAAAAAAGTGGCAACGTCAGTTAAGCAAGATTTGATACCAATTCTTTGCGTTGGAGAATCAAAAGAAAAAAGAGATTCGGGTGAATTTGCTGATTTTATCATCGCTCAAGTTCAAAACTCTATTCCACAAGATTTAGAAATTAATAAGTTAGTTTTGGCCTATGAGCCAATTTGGTCAATTGGATCGGGCGTTCTGCCAACTATTTCACAAATTGAAGAAGTGGCGACTTTAATAAAAGAGGAACTTTTGAAAAATACAAAGATTAAACATTTCAAGATCGCTTATGGTGGATCGGTTAATTCTAAAAATTCTGGTGAAATTCTAACGGCAAAAAACATTGATGGTCTTTTAGTTGGCGGAGCCAGTCTTGATGCCGATGAATTCTTGGGAATTGTTAAATCAGCTTAAAGGTTATCAAAACCATTAAAATATGAAAAAGAATATTCTTTTAATTATCACAGGGTCGATCGCAGCATATAAATCGGTTGATTTGATTCGCTTGTTTAAAAAAGCCGATTATCAAGTCACCCCAGTTATGACAAAAGGGGCGGAAGAATTCATCACCCCACTTTTAGTATCTTCCATTTCTGGTGAAAAAGTTCTGGATCAACTGTTTTCCGTCGAGGATGAAAGCAAGATTGGTCATATCAATCTATCCCGCTGTAATGACGTGATTGTGATCGCACCAGCGACGGCGGATTTTATCGCAAAAATGGCAAATGGACTCGCAGATGATCTGGCATCAAACATTATTTTGGCGGCCAATAAGCCAATTTTTATTGCTCCAGCCATGAACGAAAAAATGTGGAAGAATCAGAAAACACAGAAAAATTTACAAATCTTGCGCGAAAGTGGTGTGCGAATTTTGGAACCTCAAACTGATGTTTTAGCTTGTGGGGAATATGGAGTTGGTAAGATGGTTGAACCATCGGAGATATTTTCTAATCTGGAAAAATTTTTTGATAATAAGAAAACTTTTGCAGGACAAAAAGTGATCATTAGCGCGGGAGCAACTCACGAACCAATTGATCCGGTGAGATTTATTGGCAATAATTCTTCGGGAAAACAAGGAATTGCTATTGCCGAATCTTTTTATGATTTGGGTGCGGATGTTGTTTTGGTAGCAGGAAATATCACGGAGAATATCAATATTCCTTCTAAGAATATAATTCGTGTGAAAACCGCTCAAGATATGTTGGAAGCGGTTTTAGATAATTTGCGGAAAGTTGATATTTTCATCTCTGCTGCTGCAGTTGCTGATTTTCGTCCGAAGAATTTTTCGGTCAATAAAATTAAGAAAACTGATAAAAAACCATTAAAGAATCTAGAATTGGTCGAAAATGTTGATATTTTGCAAGAAATCTCGAATCATAAAAATCGTCCAAAAATCGTGGTTGGCTTTGCTGCTGAAAGTTCAGATTTGATCAAAAATGCTAAAATAAAATTAGAAAAAAAGAATTGTGATTTTGTGTTGGCAAATAATGTTGAGAACGGTGCTGTATTTGGGTCAAATTATAACCAAATTACCATATTGGATAAAACAGGAAAAGTTGAAGAGTGGGAAAAAATGACTAAAAAGGAAGTTGCTGAGAAACTAATTGATAAATTAGTAACTAATAATTTGTAAATATTTTGGAGGCCAGGGACGGAATCGAACCGACGATAAAGGCTTTGCAGGCCTCTGCATTACCACTTTGCTACCCGGCCAAGAGAAGTGTGGAAAAATAAGATCGCAAAATATAGTTGTAAAAAAAATTTTTACAACCAAGAAAAAGAAAATATCAAAGATATGAGTTTATATAATCAGAAGACCAAAAACCTGCCCGACATCAAATCAAAGGAATTGGATCCTTATTTACAAAATATTCAAATAGCAAAAAATCAAATTATCTCGCATTTGAGAAGCAATCAAATAGCCCCGTTGAATATTGCTTTTGAGGTTGATGATTTGCAAGAAATCAATGATTTAGCGGCGAAAATTAATAAAGATTTTAAAAAAGTTGTTGTTCTTGGGGTCGGTGGATCAAGTCTTGGCGGTAAAACCCTAACTGCGGTTGACGGAAATTTTTCCGATAAAATAATTTTCCTAGAGTCGATTGATAGCTGTTCAATCAACAGTAGTTTGGAAAGAATGACT
>JBLHSZ010000128.1:0-3534 GCA_047627095.1 Rickettsiales bacterium | reverse complement strand
GAAGTTATCTCCATTAGACGATAAACATAAAACTGAACAAAATATGGTTGTGGGCTGCTCATCGCAAGTATGGCTTATTTCCCATAAAGATAATTCTAATAAATATTTTTTTCTTGCAGACAGCGATTCTTATATTGTCAAAGGTTTGATAGCGATCTTACTGCGCATATTCTCAGGAAAAACAGCTGAAGAAATACAAAATATCAACATTGAAGATTTTTTCTTATCATTGGGTCTAAAACAACATTTAAGCCCAAATAGAAGTAACGGTTTTTTTGCCATGGTTAACAAAATCAAAAAACTTACACAATAATGATATGAATTTTATCCCAAATTCGAAAAACTAAACAATATTTAATCAGTCAATCAAAAAAACAAATGCTTATTCAAACTGAAAATACTCCAAATCCAGCTACACTAAAATTCATTCCTGAAGATTTCGAAATTGCCGGGATGAATCCAACCGAATTCAAAACTAAAGAAATCGCCAAAGGAAAGTCAATATTAGCTAATCAGCTTTTTTTTATTGACGGTGTTGAGTCAATTTTTTTAGGAAAGGATTTTGTTACCATCACAAAAATTGAGAACAAAGATTGGCAAAATATTAAAACTGAAATTTTATCAACAATAATGGATTTTTGCTTGTCAGGAAATCCAGCTCTAGAGCCTTTGGAAGTGGTTGAAAACGAGGAAGAAGACAGTGAAGTCGTTGCGCAAATCAAAGAATTGATCGAAACCAAAGTTCGTCCCGCCGTGGCAATGGATGGCGGAGACATTGTCTTTCGTGGTTTTGAAGACGGAATCGTTAAACTAGAATTAAAAGGCTCTTGCTCTGGCTGCCCAAGCTCAACCATCACTTTAAAAAATGGAATTGAGAATATGCTAAAACACTACATTCCAGAAGTTGAGGGAGTTGAAGAATCTACCGATTAAAGAGCGACACATTGATGGGCTGGTTGTCAATTACCCTCAATCCTAAAAACTGGGGCTAAATGTTGGCTTTTGGGTGATATTTCTTGCAAATCTTCCTCGGGTGAAAGCGCTGAATTTTGTTTACAGTTTTAGGAAAAAAGGGATCACGCTAATACTGTTCATTTAATAAAAATATCGGTCTCAATTACCATTTTTCCATCATCGCAGTCAGGGATAAAAAATTTGGAAGCAGGAATGGCAATAAAGGAAATTCCGTCATCGAATTAGATGAACTTTACAGGGATGCCAAAACTAGGAATTTATGATGATTTTATTGAAATTTTTACTAAATGAACTGTATTGAGGGTCGGATGTCTTACGAAAATAATTTAATTATTGGAGTAGATAATTATTTTCTTTGCCTCGGAAATACGTCAATTTAATATTGATCCTTTTGGGTGGAATATGAAATATGATAATTTTCAGGATGGCTTAGGTTTAATTTGGTTTCCAAAAAAAGGTTTCTACATAAAGTTATTAATTAACCAAAAACCCACCATCAGCAAACATATTTTTAGTCTCTGCAGATTTAATGAATTCTAAAAATTCACGCGCTTTAGTCATATTGAATCCCGCAACCACCAACCCCTGATAATAGATCTCACCACCTTCAATTTGTGTCAAAATATCCACATTATCATAATTCTTCAGTGCACTTGCCAAAACTATTCCGCAATATTCGTTGCTTTCACTGATGGTCTGGGCAACTGATTTTCTATCTTCAACAATTCGGCGGAAAAATCTGTGGCTCGGAATTGAAGCCTCTTCCAGAACTTTGGTAGAAATTTGACCTAAAGAAGTTTCTTCTGAATCAATGATGATCGGGATGCGTTTGTCGCTTAAAAATTTCAACATATCATCAGCAGATGCTAATTTTTTTAATTCCTCAAGATCTATTCTTTTGTTATTCTTTGAGGAAATCAAAAGCAACTTATCTTCTGCAATATTGACCAGATTATAAACATCGACCAAACCTTTTTGCTTCAAAGTGTCAATCAAATCTGGACTAGCAGAGATGAAAACGTCGGCTGGCTCACCATCATCAAGATCTCGAATCAACTGAACTGAATTGTCAAAATTGATGGAAACAATAGCATTTTTTTGTTCTGAATAAAGACGCGCGACTTTGACCAAAGGATATTCCATGCCGCTTTCAGAGAAAATGGTCAAATTATCTATTTGATTGTTTTTTACGGCGTGAGAATCTTGGGGGAAAAACATCAAAAATGCCAAAGCAAAAACCATTGTCGATGTCGCTAAATTACGAAAAAAACAGGTTCGAGTTCCAGTATGACAAGCAACTCCAGTTTGATCAATTTTCAATATCAAACAATCATTGTCACAATCGATGAGAATTTCTTTAATTTTCTGAACATTGCCAGAAGTCTCACCTTTTTTCCAAAGGCTTTGACGTGATCTTGAAAAATAATGGGCAAAATTGGTCTCGACAGTTGCGTTGATTGATTCTTTATTCATCCACGCGAACATCAAAATTTCTCCAGTTTTGAAATCTTGTGCGATCGCAGGAACTAAGCCCTTCTCATCAAATTTAATATCCGATATTCTTTGTAGATTTTCTTGCATTGCTAAAATATGTTTAGGAAAGATGAAGGAGCCTCCAAAACACTGTTTTAGTTTTTCTAAAGGTTCCGTAGGATTATGAGAATAACAAACAAATTTTAAACAATTAATTACTATCCAATTTATGTCAAAAATCACCTGCACCAGAAGAATCGAATTTGATGCTGCACACCGTGTCATGCAACATTCCAGCAAATGCAAAATGCTCCATGGACATCGTTATGTAATAGAGGCAACTTTTTGTTCAGATCAACTTGATGACTTGGGAATGGTGATTGATTTTGGAATTATTAAAGAAATTCTCGGTGAATGGATTGACGAAAATTGGGATCACAACACAATCTTAAACATAAAAGATCAGGAACTTGGAGATCAAATCGCGAAAATCACCGATCAAAAAATTTATTATTTGCATTGCAACCCAACCGCTGAAGAAATGGCGAGTTATTTATTTGAAAAAATCTGTCCAAAACTTTTTGCCAATGACAAAATTTCTTGCCAAAAAATAAAAATCTTTGAAACACCAAATTGCTATGCGAGTGTTAAATAAATCTTTTTTAACAAAACGGCAGACGGCTGCCGACCTACATAATGGAGAACCCCAGGAGAACATCATAAAATCTGAGGCAGGCTTTCAAGAAGTTCCAAATGATGCATTCATCGCATCTTATCGAATCTATTACGAAGATACCGATGCTGGAGGCGTAGTTTATTACGCCAATTATTTGAAGTTCTTCGAAAGAGCCCGAACTGACCTTTTAAGATCAAAAAATATCATTCAATCAGAAATTGCCGAAGAATTGGGAATAGTTTTTGTGGTCAGAGATTGTCACACCAAATATCTCAAACCTGCCAGAATGGATGATTTGATTGATGTTTCAGTAGAAATTATTGAAGTTGGAAAAGTGTCACTGCGAATGAAGCAAGAAATCAGTCTAAAAGGAAAAATACTCAACGAAATGGAAGTTGAAATTGTTTGCG
>JBLHSZ010000127.1:0-3549 GCA_047627095.1 Rickettsiales bacterium | reverse complement strand
CAAAATATCCACAGCTTTATCAAAATCATTAGGCAAATATTTTGCTAATTTTTCTCTAATCAGATCAGAACGTTCTTTTAATCCCAATTTTTCAAGATCAGAAATTATTTCACTAAGAAATATTTTTTCATCAAAATCTTGCCAAACATTTTTGATATCCTTGGCAAATGAGGTTAAAATCCTGATATTAAAAACATCTCGGATTTGATTAGATCAGCCAAGTCCTGGCATATTATTTCAATTTTGTCCAGCTGCTAGATGGATATTTTTGCTTCAATTCCTGACGATATTTTGCAGAAATTTTCTTCATCCCAATTTTTAAGTGAGTTTCATAAAGCCTAAAATAAGCTTCAGGAGTTTGATTGGTTCTGGAATAATTATTGACTACTTCTTGGAAACTTTTGATAGCGCCAACATAATTTCTGGCTTCAATTTGATATCGACCAATATTCATTTTAGCTCCAGCAATGTGGTCATCGACCAAAATTAATTTTGTTCTAGCATCTGTAGAATATTTTGATCTAGGAAATCTGGCGACTAACTCACGAAACGAATAGGAGGAAAGTTTAGCATTGTCCTGTGCACGAGCGATGTCATTCATCTGGTCATAATAGGAAATTGATTTGAGATAATGCATGTAATCAACATTGGGATTTGATGGGTTATCACGAATAAATTCTTCAGCCAGAACCACGACATCTTCCAATTGACCCTCTTTATAAAAACCAAAAGCTGCCATTGTAATTGCTTTTGAACCCCATTTTGAAAGCGGATATTCATCGTTTATTTTTCTAAAATCCTCCGCTGCACTCAAATAATCTTTAGCTTTCATCTTTTTTAGAGCTTTTATGTAGTCAATCTCAGCACTAGGAACTTCTTTCTTCTCAGGTCCGCTGCAAGAAAAAACAGTAACAAGGGAGAAAATTATAAAAATTTGTAGAATTTTTTTCATATTTTGGATTTAAAATCTATTGTCTGTCTGTTTAAAAAAGTGGTACAAAAATATTAATAATTTTACGATTTTTATTGAAAAATTCACCATTTAATGGATTTGGCATCGCATCAAACGGGTATTCTTCTGAAGCTATTATGGCAAATTGCCACAGCCAATGCATCCGCCTCATCTTCAGTCTTGGCTTCTGATTTTGGAAGTAAATATTTTATCATCACTCCAACCTGATTTTTTTCTGCCCGACCAACTCCAACAACAGTTTTTTTTACTGAAGTGCTAGCATATTCACAAATTTTTAAACCAGCAATCGCCGCACTAAGCATCAAAACACCACGCGCATGACCCAATTTTAAAGATGAAAGAGGGTTTTTATTCACAAAAGTATCCTCAATAGCCACTTCATTGGGTTGATATTTGACAATCACCTCACCAATCGATTGGTGAATGTGGTGCAATCTTTGATCTAATGACTTTTTGGCATCAGTTTTGATCGTGCCACAAGCAACAAATGATAATGAATTATTAACAGACGATATGATTCCCCAGCCAGTTTGTGTTAGAGCTGGATCTATTCCAAGTATGATCATTTTTCAGAGCTGTTGGAGTAAAAATTCTGACTAGCAGCTTCCATTTTTAACAACAATTCAGCTGGCTCAAATCTTGATCCATAATTTTTACTAAATTCTTTTAATTTTGAGACAACAACACCAATTCCCATCTCATCAGCATATCTCAAAAGTCCACCACGGAAAGGAGGAAATCCGGTTCCCATGATCATTGCCATGTCAAGATAGCGATGGTTTTTAACAACATTTTCTTCCAAACATCTCGCCGCCTCATTAATCATAATCAAAATACAACGATCGACAATAACGCTGTTGCTAATAAGAGTTTTTCCGATTTGAGGATCTTTAATTTTTCCTAAAATAGTATTCACTTCAAAATTTATTCCCAAATTTCTTCCATTCTTGCTATATCTATAGAATCCTTGTTGAGACTTTTTGCCCAGCAATGATTTGTGTTTAGACATTTCATTTAAGAGGCGACAAACTTCCATTCTATCCCCATAAGCTTCATTCAAGCTTTTAGCGACTTTATATCCAACGTCAATTCCCACTGTATCCGCCAAAATAAAAGGACCCATTGGCATTCCAAAATCTTTAACCAACTGATCAACATTTCTAATATTAGCCCCTTCTTGCAACATAAATCCCGCTTCATTGATATATGGAAGTAAGATTCGATTAACCAGGAATCCAGCGACATCTTTTACAACAATTGGCGTTTTTTTAAGTTTCTTAGAAAGTTCAACAATGTTTGCAATGGTCTCTTGGGAGGTTTTTTCTCCACAAATAACCTCAACTAAAGGCATTTTATTGACAGGATTGAAAAAATGCATTCCGGCAAATCTTTCAGGATTTTTCATTGATTGAGACATCTGGCTGATAGAAAGCGACGAGGTGTTACTAACAATAATAGTATCTTTTCGAACATGATCTTCCAATTTTTCAAAAACTTCTTTCTTAACTTCAATATCCTCCACAATTGCCTCAACAACAATATCAACCGTTCCAAAACCACTATGGTCAATAGTAGAAGAGATTCGAGCAGTCTTTAAGTCGATTTGACCCTGATTATATTTCCTAATTTTTTTAAGTTGGTTATAAATCTTCAAAACCTGATGAAAACCAAGGGCAATTCCATTTTGTGAAATATCTTTCATCCTCACGCAAATATCAGCATTGCTGAAAAGCCAAGCGATTCCACCGCCCATAATTCCAGCTCCAAGCAAACCAGAATTTTTAATTTTTAATGTTTTCGTATCTTTTGCAGATCCACTATCTTTCTTAATTTCTTCATTAATAAAAAATAGTTCAATAAGATTCTTTGATATAGGACCCGCAGCAAGTTTGGCAAACTCTTCCGCCTCAATTTTAAAACCAGCTTCTTTATCAGAAGAATGATAAGTCCTTTGAATAACATCAAAAGCAGCAAGTGGGGCAGGGTATTTACCTTTTGTTTTGGCCATCAAGCTTTTCTTGGTAAAATAATATATAACGTGTTTTCCAGCAAAAATCACTTCAGCAATAAAACGTTTTTTGCGCACAGCACATCTAGTCTTAAAACTTCTATTACTTCTTTTTTTAACTAAAATAGCGGCAATATAACTCTCTATTTGAGTTGACAAAAATTCTTCACGAATGACTTTATCAACCAAACCAATTTTCAACGCTTTCTTAAAATCAACCGGTTTTCCACTCAAAATCATTTTTAAACTTTCTTGCAAACCAATCAATCTAGGCAATCTTTGAGTTCCTCCAAATCCAGGAATGATCCCTAAATTGACTTCAGGAAGTCCCAAAAGAGTCTTTTTATTGTCAATTGCAACCCTATAATTGCAGGAGAGAGCCAATTCCAATCCCCCACCCAAGCAAGCACCGTTGATCAAAGCGATAGTTGGGATTTTTAGATTAGATATTTTGCTAAGAATTTCTTGTCCTTGAAGAACTTTTTTGTGAGCGTCAGAAGGGTTTTTGATATCCTTGATTTCGTTTATGTCAGCTCCGGCAATAAAAATATCTTTTTTCTCACTCTTA
>JBLHSZ010000126.1:0-3553 GCA_047627095.1 Rickettsiales bacterium | reverse complement strand
GCTGAAATTGAGTGAGCATCTTTGATTTGCCCATCATCATCTTGCAAAAAATAGGTCATGTTGCCATGTAAAACCGCCTTACTTCCTTTGGCAATTGAAGCTGAATGTTCACCACTCTCCAAACCTTTTCCCGCCGCTTCAACGCCAAACATCTCGACATTTGCGTCGTTTAAGAATGGATGAAACAAGCCGATTGAATTTGATCCACCACCGATACAAGCAACCAGAGCGTCAGGCAATCTACCTTCAGCTTCTAAAATTTGCTCTCTTGCTTCTCTACCGATGATTGAATGAAAATCGCGAATCATTTGAGGATAAGGATCTGGTCCCGCAACAGTTCCTAGTAAATAATAAGTATCATTAGCGTCAGAAATCCAATCTCTCATCGCCTCGTTAATAGCATTTTTTAAACTAGCAGAACCACTGGTGACTGAAACCACCTGGGCCCCAAGCAATTTCATACGGAACACATTTGGTTTTTGCCTTTCAATGTCTTTAGCGCCCATGTAGATCACACAAGGAATATCAAATAATGCACAGACTGTAGCGGTCGCAACTCCGTGTTGCCCTGCCCCAGTCTCAGCAATAATGCGTTTCTTACCCATTCTTTTGGCAAGCAAGATCTGTCCGATACAATTATTTATTTTATGAGATCCGGTGTGATTCAGTTCGTCACGCTTGAAATATATTTTGGCTCCACCAGCATATTGTGTTGTTTTCTTGGCAAAATACAAAGGGTTGGGACGTCCAACATAATTTTTCATCAAATCGTCAAATTCTGTCCAAAACGATTTATCTTCCTTTACTTTTTTATAAGCCAGACCAAGTTCTAGAACTGCTGGCATTAGGGTTTCGGCGACAAACTTCCCGCCATAAACTCCAAACTTGCCTGATTCATCAGGAAAATTGTAATTGCTCATTTGATTTATTGTATTTTTCTTTTGAAACCTGTGGATTTAGTGGCCTGATTAAATAACTTAAAATTAAAATATGCAAAAGAATAACCCAAAAAATGAGAAAATAAATAGATCTTAGAAGTGCGACAATTTAGAATCCATTCGTCCCCAAATAAGAAAAAATAACTATTGATTAGTGATGAGTGAAAAAAATAATAAGATCCAAGAAAAGCCTGTCGACAAAAAGCCTGCTGATAAAAAACTACAAGCTGCTCTTAGGAAAAATTTATCAAGAAGAAAACAATCGGACGAGAATCAAAAAGAATAAACGCATTAGAAATCTAGTAACAATCTCCAACTCATCCCTAACTTAAATGAGAATTGACATTAAATATGTTTTGATTGACCAACCCCTATCCAAACTAATTGCCAATTCCAAAATATTTCAAACCAGAATCTCTAACTTTTTTAGAATCTAACATATTTCTCAAATCAACCAAAATATTGCTTTTCTGAGATTGCTTTATTCTTGCCAAATCAAGATTTCTAAATTCTTCCCACTCAGTAACGATAACAGTTGAGTCGGCTTGATTGATTGCCTCGTAAGAGTCTTCAAAATAATCAATCGCCAAATTATCTGCTAATTCCCGCTTAGTGTTTTCTATGGCTTCAGGATCGTAAGCGTGAATTTTAGCACCATTTTTTAGCAACTCTTTAATAATAATCAAAGCCGGGCTATATCGAACATCATCAGTATTTCCTTTAAATGCCAAACCTAAAATTGCAATGGTTTTACCAGAAATATCACCGCCATTAGCTGCAATTATTTTGTCTGCCATTCGTATCTTTCTTCTAGAATTTGATTCAATAGTTGAAGAAACTAAAGACAAATTAACATCATTATTTTTAGCAATATTCTCTAATGACAAAATATCTTTTGGAAAACATGACCCGCCAAATCCAGGACCAGGATTGAGGAATTTTTTACCAATTCTTGAATCGAGACCAATTCCTTCACTAAGTTTTCTAACATCAGCACCAACCTTTTCACAAAGATCGGCCATCTCATTGATAAAACAAATTTTTGTCGCCAAAAATGAATTAGCTGCATATTTAATCATTTCCGCAGTCTTGATGTCAGTAAAAATTAGCGGCGCTGTTTGAGAAAAATAATCGTAGATCTCTGCCATCATTCTCTGCGCCCTCTCATCTTCAACACCAACAACAATTCGATCGGGATACAAGAAATCTTCAATTGCAGATCCTTCACGAAGAAATTCTGGATTAGAACAAACTGAAAAATCAACATGATCGTTATTATCTGCAATAATTCTTTTTACTTCCAAATTGGTTCCAACAGGAACAGTAGATTTGGTGACAATCACCTTATAAGAATCAATATTTTTAGAAATTTGTGTAGCCACCTTATAGACAAAAGACAGGTCAGCATTGCCGGTTTCTTCATCCTGAGGTGTTCCAACAGCGATGAAAACCGCTTGGCAATTTTGAACTGCATTTGCCAAATCACTAGTGAAGGTGATTTTATTATTTTTTACTGCCTCATCCAAAATATCTTTCAAACCCGGCTCATAAATTGGAATCTCACCATTTTTCAATTGTGCGATTTTATCCAAGTTATTGTCCACACAAACAACATCATGTCCTATTTTTGCGAAGCAAAGCCCTGAAACCAAACCAACATATCCGGTTCCGATTACTGCTATTTTTGTCATATCTATTTAATTCAAATTGGTAATAAAATTGTCATGCGCAGTCCATTTTTTGGACTATCTGACGCCTTAATTTCTCCTCCGTGAGATCTCACAACATCCATCACGATTGCCAAACCCAATCCAGCTCCTGCGTGAGCGTTAGTTTTGTCTAGATTTCTTGAATTGTCAATGCGCCAAAAAGGCTTGAACATTTCCTTCCTTTGCTCCTCTGGAACTCCACATCCATCATCGTCAACCACGATCTTTAAAGTTTTATGATCTATTTTGGCAGAGATTTCCACTTTTTTACCATAATGAAAGGAATTATCGATTAAATTCCTGATTGCCCTTTTGAAAGAACTTCTCTTGAGTTGAATTAGAAAATCATCAGCAATATCAATATTATGAACAATATCCTTATTCATTTTTTGATAATATACGACAATCTGTTCCAAAAAACCCTTAATATTAGTTTCTATATTGTGTTCTCTGTGTGAATTGACTGATTTAGAAAAATCTAAATATTCATTGATCATTTTTTCCATGTCATAAATGTCTGATTTTAGTTCAGAAACTTCCTCACTGTCCTCCATCATCTCCAACTGCAATTTCATCCTAGTTAGTGGAGTTCGCAGATCATGAGAGACAGCGGAAAGCATCTGAGTTCTTCCCGAAATTTGGCGCATTATTCTTTCTTTCATCCTAATAAATGCAATACCCACAGACCTAATTTCCCTAGCGCCAGATGGTTTAAAATCCGGGTCATCTCCTCCTCTACCAAATTTCTCAGCAGCGTCACTTAGACCTTTAATTGATCTAATTTGATTTTTCAAAAATAGGATTGAAATCAGTGAAGTGAGAATTGAAGTCAGAATCAGCCACATGGTAAAAACATATTTTGCCGAGTTAGAAACTCTTTTTTCAGGAACATAGAATTTAACAAGT
>JBLHSZ010000125.1:0-3607 GCA_047627095.1 Rickettsiales bacterium | reverse complement strand
TTGCTAGCCTAAGTTCATCAGCTAGTTGTTTTAATTCGGGTAAAGAGAGTTTTTTTAGATCGGAGGGGAGAGAGACTTTGTCGAGTAGCATAATTTTATTAGTTATTAATTATGCATTATGAATCATGAGTTAAAATAAAAACACTCATAATTCATAAATATTAACTTATAACTCCAAATCTTATCTCTTGCGATAAGTTTGAGCTTTTCTAGCTTTTTTAAGACCGTATTTCTTTCTTTCAACAACCCTAGAGTCTCTAGTCAAGAAACCGCCAGCACGTAAAGCTTTGTGAGTTTCAGGATCGAAAGCAACTAGTGCTTTACTGATTCCAAGTAGCAAAGCTCCGGCTTGGCCAGAAAGGCCACCACCGATTAGGCTAGCTTGAACATCAAATTTGTTTTCATTGTCAGTTGCAGCTAAAGGCTGATTAACAATTGTAGAAAGAATTTCTCTACCAAAATATCTACTTAGATCTTTGATTTCTGTGGTATTTCCTTTTAGTTCAAATTTACCAGTTCCTTTTTTGATCCAAACTTTAGCAATTGAGTTCTTTCTTTTGCCAGTTGCATAAGCTCTGCCTAAACTGTCAATTTTTTGTTCTCTAACGTTTTCTATTATATCGCTAGCAGTAGCTTCGATGATTGCTTCTTTCATTGTTGACATATCTGGTTTGTAATTAAGATTAACGTTTTGAGTTTTTAGGATTTAAAGACGCAATGTCTAAAATTTCTGGTTGCTGAGCTTGGTGAGGATGTGCGCCGCCTTGATAGATGTGAAGTTTTCTTAGTTGGTCACGACCAAGTGGAGTTCTTCCGATCATTCTTTCAATAGCACTTTGCAAAATTCTTTCTGGGAATTTTCCTTCCATGATTTTTTCTGCAGTACGAGATTTTATTCCGCCTGGATATCCAGTATGCCAATAATATGTTTTTTCAGCTAGTTTTTTGCCGGTCAAATGAATCTTTTCAGCATTGATGATGATGACGTTGTCACCGCAATCGATATGAGGAGTAAACATTGCCTTGTGCTTTCCGCGCAATATTTTTGCAACAATCGTAGACAATCTGCCTAGAACTAAATCTGTAGCATCAATGATTAGCCATTTTTTTTGAACTTCAGCAGTTTTGGCTGAGTAAGTAGTTTGAACCATGGTTTTAAAGGGTAAGGATAAAGAAAAATTAAGAGCGCGGCAGATTAAATTAGGGCGAAGTTAAAGTCAATAAAAAACTAAAAAGACTTAGGAGTTTTATGAAGGATGTTAAATTCTAAATAATATCATACTAACCGTTGATTTGGTTTTTTATCATAAACTAAGACAATGACGGATCCAGTCCTGATGCTTTTGCAATCTTTATGAATTGCTAATTTTAACGGCAAAATTATTAAAACTAATCTGTCAAATTCGTAGTTCTTAAAAACTCTGGGAGCCAGTCTTTCGTATGATCACCAAATTTTTCCATTGCTAATTCCATCGCTTTCAAAGTGTTTGGCTTTGAAGATAGGACGGCAATATTGTCACGTAAATCTGAAAGATCTAAAGATGCTACAACTGAATTGCTGGCATATTTAAACAAAAAATGATGATGTTCTTTATTCATCGCAGAAAGCAAATCGAATTCTGCATCATCGAGTCCAAAAACAGTTTTGTAATATTCAGTTGGATAAGGATCGGGGAAAAATATCTGGGTAGCAAGGTTTTGGTTTATTTTATGAGTTATGTTACTTTTTGAAGTGTCATGCAGGCTTTCGGTTGCAAAAATAACCATACAATTTTTCTGGCGTAAACGTACCAACCAATCATTTATTGCAGGTCCAGTAATATAATTATCAAGCATCGCCCAAGCCTCATCCAAAACAATCATTGCTTTATCTCCATCTAGCAAAGACTCAATTTTATGCATCAAATAGCTGGCAACGGAGGTTACTATTGGCTTGTAATCTAATATTGGCGTCAGATTAAAGGCGTTAACCAAATTTAGTGATAAATCATTTTCTTCTACATTGTCAAAAATATAGGCATATTTACCTTTCCCATGCCAAATAGAGAGTCTTTTGTAGATATTTTGCGTAGATTTCTTTTTGAAAAATTCAACCGCCTTAGTCAAATTTTTGGTTTTTGAATCGACTATTTTGTCAATAATTTTTGGTATCAAATCCATTTCTTCCAGGTCAATAGGAATTTTTCCATAATTGACTAAAGAGCCAATCCAAACCGATAGAAATTTTCTATTGTCTGAATTATCTGGCAATAAAAGAGGATTCATTTTTAGGCTTTTTTTATCATCTGAATTTTCATTAATTGATAAATAATTTCCTTGAAGTGAATTTATGAAGATATTTCCCGAGCGGCGATAACCAAAATAATATAGTTTATTTTTGAATTTTCGTGATTGGCTGGTCAGAAAGTTTAGTAAAACTGTTTTTCCTGATTTGGAAGGTCCGGCGATCAGAGTGTGTCCGTTGTCTCCATCATGGAAATTGAAGAAATATGGAGTCCCTAAAATGGTTCTAAAAATACTGACCGCATTTCCCCAGTGATTTCGAATTCTGCTTCCCACAGGAAAGTTTTGCAGTGATGCAAAACCTGCAATTCTGGAGGTGGTGATTGGATTTTGCCTCCTTAAAAATTGGAAATTTCCAGGAAGTTGAGACCAAAAACAATGTTCAGAAAGTATATCTTCACGAATTGAAACTAAACCCAAATCATGTAATTTCGAAAGTGCTTTTTTGGTATCATCTTCAAGGCCAGAAACACTATCATTGATCAGCATGATAGTGATTTGTTGTTCGGCATAGTCTGTCGGACTTTTTGTATCGCTTTCAATTGCGTGCTCTATGTCAGAAAGATAGCGGAATTCATCATCTCCGCTAACTTCTAAAATATAATTTTGATATTCAAAATATGCTAAAGCCTGATCTCGACCAATAAAATCTAAAGATTGAGTGATAATGAATTCTTGTGGCAGTTGAATGAACTTATCCAATGCAGATATTGAAACTTCGCGATATTCTTTGATTGAAAGCATGGTCGCAAAATTCTTGCCATTTTCCCTAGCAACTTCCAAGCTTTGATTTCCAAAGGCGATTTTTGATCCAGATAAATCACTAGAAATATCATTCGCGCGCAAAGGGAAACGTTCTTCTTTGAGATTGACGATTTTGTCAAAGAAATGCATTGGTTCTGAATATAAAACCCCATCCCATTCTTTGATTCCGATGAGTTTTGCACCATAATTATCAAGATCTTCAACGAGATTATTTACGGTTAAAGTTAGTTTTTTATGGGAAGCTTCCAATGATTTGATATGCAAATTATTGGTTGAGCCAATAGATAAAGAGCGCAAAAGAGATTGGAAATTAGTTATTGAAGTATCACGTCCTTGAATAATTATTGTCAGATAGAGCTCATTGACAAATTGGTTTTCCCAGCCATTGGCTTTGTGCCAATCATTGTTTAATTTGTTGGAGAAATAATCGTCAAAATCACCCTTTGGAGCAATGTCTTTTTTTCTGCGTATGGTGTGCAACCAAATTGCAAAATCTGAAGTTTTAACATTATGAACTATGGCCTCCCTAACTGTTTCTCGCAAACTAGCCAGTTGAGAA
>JBLHSZ010000124.1:0-3623 GCA_047627095.1 Rickettsiales bacterium | reverse complement strand
TAAAGCGATTGCAGTTGAGCCTGAATCTAGCCCAGTTTTGTCTGGAGGGAGTCCGGCTCCGCATAAAATTCAAGGAATTGGTGCTGGATTTATTCCAGAAATTTTAGATGTGAGCTTGATTGATGAGGTCGTGCAAATTTCTAATGAAGATTCTGTTAAATATGCCAGAGATTTGGCTCTTAGTGAGGGAATTCTTTGTGGAATTTCATCAGGTGCCGCATTTAAGGCGGCTTTAGAAGTTGGAATGCGCCCTGAAAATGAGGGAAAATTGATTGTATTTATTGTGCCAAGTTCTGGAGAAAGATATTTGTCATCGATTTTATTTGCAGATATTGAAGCTTAGTTAATTGCGATTCTCTTGATCTGGGTTTTTAGATAGATTCAGTCTGGATAAAACATTCCTAAGAAATGATAAGTTAGGGAAGAGTTCTAACTTTTAATAAATTGAGTCATTCAATAAATAATAAATTTATGATGAAAAATCTTAAATCCTACCTACAAAGCGTCAAAGATCGCGATCCATCAACCAATAACTCATTGGAGATCGCTCTTTGTTTCAATGGTGTTCATGCGGTATTTTTTCACAAAATATGTCATTTTCTAGATTCTACTGGAATTCCAATCTTGCCAAGATTTTTGGCTAATATCTCGAGAATTATCACTGGGATTGAAATTCACCCAAAAGTAAAAATTGGAAAAAACCTGTTTATTGATCATGGATTTGGCGTGGTAATTGGAGAGACCGCCATTATTGGTGATGATGTGACGATTTACCAGGGAGTGACTTTGGGTGGAAAAACCTATGATCCAGTAAAGCGCCATCCAACAATTGGAAATAGAGTGGTGATTGGTGCTGGTGCAAAAATTTTAGGAAATATTACAATTGGTAACGGTGCAAAAATTGGTGCTGGTGCGATTGTAGTCAAAGATGTTGCGGCAGGAACTGTTGCAGTGGGTGCGACTGCAAAAGAAATTCGTGAGAGTTTTGAAATTGATTACCAAATTTAGAAACATTAACTCGCCGCTACTAGTAGCGGCGAGTTAATATTTAGGCGTTTTTGATTCTAATTAGATTGATTTGGCTAATTTGATCTAAATTCTCAAGCTTCTGAACATAGGCGTTCATTGTTTTTTCATTTAGATTTGTAGTTTTAAGACCATAAATCACTTTTCCTTCCTCGTTTTCTTCAATAATTGATTCTTCCAAAGTTCCTTCTTCAAAAATATCTTTAATAAATCCGCTATTTTGAGCAAATTCTTGGTTTGCAAAGAATCTCAAATAATAAGCGCCATTTCTGTCGCTCATTTTAGCAAACTCAACTTTATTCAATTTGTCCAAATTAGTTCCGAATGGTTCTGAAGCACGGTCACTTGCAATGTCCATCAAATCAGCAATGATTGCTGAAGCGGTTGGTTTTGAACCTGCTCCGCGTCCAACTTGCCAGTTCCAATCTGCATTATTTGCGAGTGTGGCAACACAATTGTAGGAGTCAGAAACGTTGGCTATGATGTTGGATTTTTCAATCAAGCAAGGATAAACCGCTTGTTTGATGGTATCGCCATAATCTTCAAAAATTCCACAAAGTTTGATTTTGTAGCCAAGTTCATTGGCATTTTTGATGTCAGTAAGACTGATTTTGGTGATTCCTTCAATGTGCATTCCGTCAAATTTGACAACTGAATTTTTGGCGATTGCAGCTAAAAGGGCAATTTTGTGAGCAGTGTCGATTCCTTCAATATCAAAAGTTGGATCAGCTTCAGCATATCCAAGTTCTTGAGCTTCTTTCAAAGCATCAGCAAAATCTGCTTCATCATGTTCCATTTTGGTGAGGATGAAATTTCCAGTTCCATTAAGGATTGCATAGATTTTTTCGATTTTGTTGCCAGATAAACCTTCTTTAATATTTTTGATACAAGGGATGGCAGCAGCAATAGCAGCTTCAAAAGCGATTGTAACGCCGTTTTCTTCGGCTAGTTTTGCAAGTTCAAAACCATGAGTTGCAATCATTGCTTTGTTTGCTGTGATGTAGTGTTTTTTGTTTTTTAGGGCTTTTCTGCAAAGATCAAGAGCAGTTCCTTGTGTTCCGCCGATAGCCTCAATAATGACATCGACATTTTGGGCATCTGCTAGATCAAGAGTATTTTCATAAAATTTGATTTTTGACTCATCAACAAAATCTTTTTTGCTTCTTGAAGAGACAGCAACCAAGTTGATTTTTGATTTTGATCTTTGATTCAAAAGATCATTTTGCAAGGTGAGAATTTCATAAGATCCGCGACCAACAGTTCCAAGGCCAGCGATTGCTACATTTATTTGCTTCATTATTGATTATTTAAAATTTTAGGAGGCTTAAAAAAGGCCGGCATTCTAGCGCAAATAAGCCTTTAAATTCAAGTTGTTTTTTATTTTTAAAAATCAATAATCACCGCCTTCAAATCTTACATAAAAAGCCTTAAAAATGACTAAAAAGAAACATTATCCTGAGCCAAATTCTGATTTTAATTTTTCCAAATCTGAGGAAGAAATCCTTAAATTCTGGGAAGAAAACAAAATTTTCGAACAATCAATAAAGAATCGCGATTTTTCAGGAATCGAGGAAGAGGAAGACTCTACTTCGCCAGCCGGATGTTGTGTGAAAGGGGATTGTAAAGAACATGATCAAAAAGGAAATGAGTTCGTATTTTATGATGGACCTCCATTTGCTAATGGTTTGCCCCATTACGGTCATTTATTGACTGGATACATCAAGGATATTTTTGCCCGCTATCAAACCATGAAAGGCAAAAAAGTTGAGCGCAAATTCGGTTGGGACACTCATGGGCTTCCTGTTGAAATGGAAGTCGAAAAAGAACTTGGTGTTTCTGGGCAAATCGCCATCAAAGAATTTGGAATTGAAAAATTCAATGCTGCTTGTCGCACCTCGGTGATGAAATATTCTGGAGATTGGAAGGATTATGTGGCCAGACAAGGGCGCTGGGTTGATTTTGGCGAAGGTGGATACAAAACCATGGATGTTAATTACATGGAATCAGTTTTGTGGGCATTCAAAGAGCTTCACAATAAAGGTTTGATGTATGAAGATTTCCGCGTCATGCCATATTCCTGGGCTTGCCAGACTCCTTTGTCGAATTTTGAGACTAAGATGGATAATGCTTATCGTCGTAAGGAAAGTAAGGCTTTGACGGTGAAATTTGAGCTTGAAGATATTCCTGAATTTTTGAAAGAATTTGATCCAACAAAAGTTAGTTTGGTCGCTTGGACAACTACTCCTTGGACGCTTCCTAGCAATTTGGCCTTGGCGGTTGGAAATGATATTATTTACATACCTGTCAAAGATGAGAATGGTGAAATAAACATTGTTTTGGAACAGGAGTGTGAATCAGGAAAATTTGTAAAAGGAGAAGCTTTAAATAAAGTAATTAAAGGATCTGATCTGGTTGGACTAAAATACAAGCCAATCCTGCCATATTTAGCAAACCACGAAAAAATCAAAGACAGCAAAAAATCTTTCACAATTCTTCATGGTGATTTTGTAACCACCGACGCTGGAACAGGGATCGTCCACATTGCTCCTGGATTTGGTGAAGATGATCAGATTCTTTGTAAAAACAACGGCATTCCA
>JBLHSZ010000123.1:0-3687 GCA_047627095.1 Rickettsiales bacterium | reverse complement strand
TTAACTAAATTTTTATGAAAAAACTTTTAACATTACTAACTCTATCTTTATCAATTTTTGCATTTAGCGCCTCAGCTAAAGTGCCTGAATATAAAATAATCATCAAGGATCACAAATTCATACCTGTTAATTTGGAAATCCCAGCTGGTCAAAAAGTCAGATTAGTGATTGAAAACCAAGATAAAACTGTCGAAGAATTCGAAAGCCATGACTTGAATCGTGAGAAAATCATTGGCGGTGGAAAAACCGCAAAGATCTTTATCGGCCCCTTGAAAAGTGGAATCTACAAATATTTTGGAGAATTTAATGAGGATACTGCTCAGGGAACCATCACTGTGAAATAAATTTACAAAGGATTTTATAAAATCCACGTTTTGGACAATTTAAAAATATCAACTTCATTGGGCACCAAAATACGAATATGCCCGATGATGATAAAATTAATGAGATTAATACCCTTATTAATAATCCTGCTCAAAATGATGCAATGAGTGGGGTTTCGACCAGAGAATATGACCACAGTCGAGAACATAAATCCACTCCTCAAGAATATTTACTTATCGACATCCCTACTGTTAGACCAAGTTTACAAAAATTTGTTTCACAATTTTATCCAGAAACATTTTTGGAATTTTTTTTCAGATATTAGCAGAAGGAGCTTTTGGTGTTGCCGTCACTAATCTGTTTTTTGCCTCTAAATAAAAGATGGAAGAAGGTGTCCAATTAAATAATTTCTTGTTTAAGACATTATCAAATTTAATGGAAAATAATATTGATGGAACAAAAGATAAAATTGTCAAATTATTGAGAAAATTGATAATAAGGGTATTGATTTGATAGAATATTTGGACAACTCCACACAATAAAGTCTTAAAACAAGAGGTTTTTTAAAAAAATATTTCTGAAAATTCCAATGCTTCTATGTCTGTAATGATCAAGATTTTTGATGTTTTAGACAGATCCATAACAAAGGAAGACAAAGAAAGTAAAAAATCTGAAATTGAATCAAAATTTAAGGATGGTCATCCATTAAAAGCAAACTTCTAGAAATATTGAAATGAAACCACTAGTGTTTCAACCCAAAAATAAGCAACTGGAGCGGTGAAGACTAAAGATACTTCGCTCCCAGCGTATTATTTATAAAAAAATCATGAGATTATTGCCGATAATTTCGTTATTTTATTTCTGTCATAATTGTAAAAAAACAATTCTAATAATTAAAATTAGAACACCATATTTTGTAATTTTTACAACAGCACTACTAATCTAAATCTTACCACATAATTCAAAGGTTATCTTCTAAGTTTTGAGAAAAGATATCTCTAACAGCATAAAATCAAAAAAAATCCAATTAATATTTAAATGGTTCCTGAATAAATTATTGAAATTATTAACTTCGTGGCTAAAATGCCCCAGCCCATTAAAAAGACCTTCAAAATCTTTAAGAAGTTATCGGGTTTTAGCCCACAATATTTATCTATTTCATGAACAAATTACCTGACTCTTCAGCACTTTTCAGTGGCAACCTGACTTTCATTCAAGAATTATTTTCTGAATATTTAAACGACAAAAATTCTGTTGATGCTCAGTGGCAAGATTTTTTCAGCGAACATTTCGATGATCTAAATTCTATTTCTAGGGATTCAAAAGGAGCATCTTGGGCAAATCGCGATTTGCAAGTTGTTGGGTCTGGGGATTACGACATTTCAATCAATGCTAAAAGAGAACCAAAAAAAGAATCTCCAAAAAAAGCTGCTAATAATGATTTCCTCCTTTCAATTCAAACTGCCAATTTGATTTTGGCTTACAAAAGATTTGGTCATTTGGCTGCAAATCTTGATCCTTTAGGTCTTCAACCAAAAATAATTGTAGAAGAACTAAGTCCAGAATTTCACAACATAAAAAAAGAGAATTTTGGCAAAGAAGTTGAACTGGGTGGACTTCTTGGAATGAAAAAAGCCAAAATTTCCGATGTCATTTCAAAACTAAATTTGATCTACAAAAACACCATCGGATCACAATTCACCTATTTGAATGATGATAAAATCAAAAACTGGCTGTCTGATGAAATTGAAAACACCATCTTGACCCCAACTCCCCGCGAAGAAAAAATAAAAATTCTAAAAGAAATCATTCGCACCGAAGGTTTTGAGCAGTTTTTGCACAAAAAATTCCCTGGGGCAAAAAGATTCTCAGTTGAAGGTGGCGAATCTTCAATTTGTGCAATTGAAAAAATTATTGATTTTGCAGGAAAAGATGGCGTTAAAAAAGTTTCAATAGGAATGGCTCACAGAGGTCGTTTGAATGTTTTGACTGGTGTGATGGGAAAACCATACAGCCAATTGATTGCGGAATTTCAAGGAACTCCAGGAATCCCGTCCGAACTGACTGAATCAGGTGACGTGAAATACCATATGGGATATTCTTCCACCAGAGAAATTGACGGCAAAAAAGTTGATATTTCTTTGGCTTTCAACCCTTCACATCTTGAAGCAGTCAACCCTGTTGTTGCAGGAAAAGTTCGAGCCTCTCAAGATATCAATAAAGATGAAAATCGTCTTTCAGCACTAGCACTAATCATTCATGGTGATGCAGCTTTTTCAGGACAAGGAAGCGTCGCAGAAGCATTGCTAATGAGCGGAATCAAAGGCTACGATATTGGTGGAGTTGTCCATGTCATCGTCAATAATCAAATTGGCTTTACCGCCAATCCAGAAGATTCTCGATCCACAACTTATGCTTCTGATCTTGCCAAAGCGATTGATGCTCCAATCATTCACGTCAATGGTGACGATGTTGAAGCAGTAGTTCGCGCATCCGCAATCATCACAAAATATCGCCAAGTTTTCAAAAAAGATGTGGTGATGGATTTGATTTGCTACAGAAAATATGGTCATAATGAAGGTGATGAGCCAATGTACACTCAACCATTGATGTACAGCGCGATCAAAAAACATTCAGGATTAGAAAAAATATATTCTGATCAACTAATTTTGGAAGGATCAATTTCTGCGGATGAATATCAAAAATTTGTTGCGGAATTTCGCGCTAATATCGAAAAAGAATTTGAACTTTCTTCAAAATTCAAAGCTGAAGAAGGCGATTGGCTGAAAGACAATTGGAGTAAAATTTCAGCTCATGATCTTTCAATTCCGAACACCAAGGTTCCAGCTAAAAAACTAAAAGAACTAGCCAAAATCATCAACAAAATCCCTGAAACCGCCCATGCGAACCCAAAAATTGTTAAACAATTGGAAGGAAGGCAAACGGCAGTTGAAACAGGTGAAAACATTGATTGGGGAAATGGTGAAGCTCTAGCTTTTGCTTCGCTTCTTGATGAAGGATTTCCAATTCGCATCACCGGACAAGATTCTGAAAGAGGAACTTTCTCACATCGTCATTCTGTTTTGACCAGCTCATTAGATTCCAGCAAATACACTCCGCTAAATCACATTGGCGGCAAAGCTGCAAAATATGAAGTTCACAATAGTTTCTTGTCGGAACTTGCTGTTCTGGGATTTGAATATGGATATTCACTAGCCAGACCAGACGCTTTGACAATTTGGGAAGCTCAATTTGGTGATTTTGCCAATGGTGCACAAGTGATTTTCGATCAATTTATCTCTTCAAGCGAAACCAAATGGCTAAGAAAATCTGGCTTGATTTGCTTGCTTCCACATGGATTTG
>JBLHSZ010000122.1:0-3698 GCA_047627095.1 Rickettsiales bacterium | reverse complement strand
CAATAGACGCGGCAAATTTGGCCAGAAAAAATGTAAAATTAAAAATAGATGATTTTCTTCAAGATCTTAAGGAAGGTGTAAGATCACCAAGTCCTGAACCCCATATTAGCAGTCCAAATTCATCTGCTTTAGATAAAAAGGGGAGATTTAATGGTATTTAATAGTTAAGGGGATTTTTTCTGATAATTTCTAACAAAATTTTATACAAATCTTGTTTACGATTATTGAACCTAAATTCACTTTCTTTTAAATGCAAAATAAATTTTTCATCTGTTAATCCATTAAACTTTGCCAATCTTCTTTTACAATAACTCCAAAATGATTCTATGCCGTTAACATGGCATTTTCCACGAGCAAATTCATTGTGAAAATGAAAAACTCTATGATGAGTATATCCATTCAAAACCAGACTATCATAAGCCTTCCATCCATCTGTATTAATTGTTTATCCTTCAAGAATTTTACTCTGAATGATTGGCAGCAGTTGGTCTCTGGTGCAATTCTTGACTATCTCAACATAAACTTTGCCATCTCTTTTTAAAAGTCCAAAGACAGGGGTTTTCCCCGCGGCGCCTCTTCCTCTTTTTCTGCGAACTCTTTTGGCTCCAAAATAGGATTCATCGAGTTCAAACTCACCATTCTCTTTTTCTGAAAGATTTAAATTATCAGCAAATAGATGTTGGCGAATCTCGTTAAATATTTTGTTAATTGTATTTCTGTTAATTGATGTGTAAATTGCTGTTTTAGTAGCAGTTTCATCATAGCTAAAATACTTGATAATTTCTCTAAACTTCTTCTCAGAAATTCGGGAACGATTATAATATTTGTTTTTTCCTTTATTCATAAGGTCAAAATAATAGTTAAGATTTTCTTAACTAGTCAAGACCCGATATATTTCTCCTTTTTAAAGAGGGATTTTCTTAATAAGAAAAATTTGATTAGATATACAGAATAATATTTATACATAAATAATATGAAAAACAGACTATTTAAAGGAATCTCGATTATTCAATATTTTTGGCTCTGTATTATAGTCTTATTTACCATCGTAACCTCCCTATACGTTTATTTCATCTGGAAGAGCAATCTAGATCAATCATCATCAATACTTAAAAATCAGTCTTCAAAAATTGAAAAATCATTTATTGACAGCACCGATTATACTGCATATTTAATGAAGCACATCAATTCTCAAATTGAAGGGCATAATTCATTAGATCTTAAATATATAAAAACCCTACTCTCCTCTTTTTCTCTCAATAAAAATGATATTCCTTGGAACATGTTCTCTTGGGTTGATCAAGACTTAAGATTAATAGTTAACAATGAAAAAGATGTATTGAGACCTCTCGAGAGTAAAGATAAACCTTATCTACAAGAAGCATTTAGAAATCCAAATAAACTCTACTTTGGAAAACTGGCTTATGGAAGATTGAGTGGAGATCTTATCATTCCCGCAGGAATGGCAGTCGCCAACAGAAATGGGAAAGTTATCGGGGGATTAATTTTTGGTTTGCAAATCAAAAAATTAATTCACAATATGACCAATTCTATCAATGAAGGCGGTGTTGAATTCGCTTTTTTTGATCAGAGTCACCAAATGATGTTTGGTTCTGAAAAATTTGTTAATTATGAAAATATTTCCAGTAATCTTGCCATTGTTGGAAATAAGAGCAATTCTGGTATATTGACAAAATTTTCATTTTTATCTCGGAGCTCAACTCTGAATTATTACCAGAAAATTGATAAAAATTCTTATTTTGTTGTCACACAATATGACCGAGAATTATTTGAAAAAAATTTAATATCAAAAATACTACCATATTTATTCGAGCTATCGTTGATATTGATCACACTTTATATCTTGGTGTTTATTTTTAAAAAACTCATAATTAATCCGATTTTACAATTATCCTTAGTGTCAAAAATTGCCACTATTGATCATGATGATAAAGATTTAATTTTACCTAAATCTATAATTCCTGAAATAAATCAACTTTCAAATGCAATAAAATCTATTGCATCATTTATCAAAAATGAGAAATCTCTCAACAAAGAGATTCAACTATCCAACCAAAAACTTCAAGTTTTAACCAAATCCGTTAATCACGATTTACGCAATTATATTAGTGGTATTTTGGGATTGGCTAATATTATTACTGATAAGAAAGGTTTAAAAAAAGAATCTTATGAAGAAATCATCAAACAAGATCAAGAATTTGGAAAAATGATTGCTGATCAAGCAGAACTGATGTTAAAATTTTCTGAATCATTAATGACTGATGAAGGGATCGCAAAAATCATTGAATCACAATCTAAAATTAATAACTCAAATACAGCGTTGCAAAAAGATGAAGAAGATTTAATCAAAGATTTTGAAGACGTTGATGTCAAAAAATTAGTTGAAGAACTAATCATGTTGAAAAAACCATTTCTTTTGGAGCAAAAAATTTCTGTTAAAACCGACATTGACAAAACTCTGCCAATCTTAAGAACCAATTTGATTGAACTGCGTAAAATTCTGGATAATCTCATCACCAATGCAGTTAAATATAGTAATGAAGGTGAGGAAGTTGTTATTAGAGTAAAAACATTGCGTGATCAAAGTCATAATTCTTTATATATTGAAATTATTGATAGTGGTATCGGAATGACAAGCGAAGAAGTAGCCAAGGCACTTGTTGGGAATATTGAATCAATTGATAAATCTGGTTTAAATAAAGAAATTGATTCTTATGGACTCGGTTTGCCAATCGTTAAGCAGGCAATTGAGAACCTTGGTGCTAGGATGGAAATTGAGTCTCAAAAAAGGATTGGCACTAATGTGAAAATGTGGTTTTAGATTATGCCTTTGTTTTTTTGATAATTTAAAACCATAAAAAGCAAATCCTTGCTTTACAAAACAATATAAATGATGATTTGGAAAACTATTTGTGTTACAGATAGTTATTTTATAGTTATTCATACCATCTCCCATCAAAGATGTGAAGAGCGGCATAGGTCAAATAAATTCAAATCTTATTCTTGAAAAATCTAATCAATAAAAGAAATTTCTTACTAATCTTTCTGCTTTTTTGGCAAACATCTTGTTTGAACCGCTTGCAAGATCTTGCTAGTCGTGAAGCTGAATTGAAAAATCGCAATACTTTAAATGGCTATTTGGCATTGGAATATTTGCAATATTCGCGTGATTTAGCCAATAAATATAATTGGAAAGATTCGGATTATTTTGCTGCAAAAGGCATAAAAGCTGCCAGAAATCGAGATACATTTCCTGAGGTTCCTGAAGAATGGGATTTGGACAATACTCAAATCGAACAATCAACTCTTGCGCGCACAAAGCTCATAAAACTTTTTTACAATCAAAAAGCCAGACAAACTCTAGTTCCTCAATTAGCCCATTTGCAATTGCTTTATGATTGCTGGATCTCGCGCGAAAAAGAACCTTGGCAATTGGCGGATATGGCCAAATGCAAGATATTGTTTTTTAGATTAGAGAATGAAATTAATGAATTTCTAAATAAAAAAGCAATAATCAAAAAAGAAGTTAAAATAATCAAAATCAAAGAGCCGGAATTGTCTAAGTTTGAGATTTATTTCGATTTTAATTCAACAAAATTCAATCACGATGCTAATCGTAATTTGATTAAGATGACTAAACATTTAGGCAGTCTTAATGGTGATTATCAAATTTTGGT
>JBLHSZ010000121.1:0-3700 GCA_047627095.1 Rickettsiales bacterium | reverse complement strand
AAAGGGAAAATTGCCACCTCCTAATATTTCAAGCTCATATTCCTTGGAATATGGAGAAAATGAAATAGAAATGCGCCATGGAACTGGAAAAATCATCATTATCGATGATGTTTTGGCAACCGGAGGAACTCTAGGGGCATCTGCAAATTTATCTGCTGAAGCGGGTTATGAAGTAAAAGGAATTGCAACATTAATTGATCTTAAATTTTTAAATAATTTTATATGGAATGACATTCATCCAAGATCTGTCATTAGCTATGATAAATAAAAACATGAGATATGTTGCAAAGTAATATTTTACAACTGAATTTAAATCTTCTATGAAAAAAGTCAGGGGTCAGATCAAGAAAGTTCACTTAATACAAATCTTCATCTAAATCATCTTAAATTCTAACTTTGTCATCCTCGCGAAGGCGGGGATCCAAGAGGTATCTAAGTAGAACTATTAATTTTATTTTGCGTTAAATATTTCATAGATCCCCGCCTTCGCGAGGATGACACAATGGAAAATAAGATATTAATACATGAAATTATGTCAAAAAATACTTTGTTCATATGGAATTATAGGTGAGATTTGGTATTAGATGTTAGGTCAATAAAGTTCCGTTAGTATAAATCTATAATTTTATGCAAAGTAAGATGTCTAAAAACCACGACCAGTACAAATATTTTAAGTTGTTTATTACTCACGATTCATCATTTATAACTCATAACTAGAATACCAACCCATTAAATCAAAAATGAAAATACTATTCATCTGCACTGGAAATATTTGCCGCTCACCAACTGCTCATGCGATTGCTCAGCATAGAATAAACTCTTTAGGTCTGAAACATGTTGAAGTTGATTCAGCGGGGACAACAAGTTTTCACAGTGGACAAAAACCAGATTCAAGATCGGTTTTTACTGGAAAGAAAAGAGGGATAAATTTTGATGGAATATTATCTAAGCAGGTCTCTCTTGATGATTTTGAGAATTTTGATTTGATTTTTGCTATGGATCGCAACCATGTTTCATCTCTTCGTAAGATTTGTCCGGCTAAGTTTGAAAATAAAATTCAGTTATTTTTGCAATATGCTGATGTGGAAAATTCTTTTGATGACGAGGTGATTGATCCTTATTATGGAGAAAATGGATTTGAGGAAGTTTTTGATTTGATTGACGAGGCTCTGATAAAAATATTGTCCGACATTTAAGATTGCCGGACAATATTCTAAGCTATTATTAAATTGCTTTAGCTGCTTCTTTAGCTGCTTTTCTTGCTTTTTTCTTATCTTCTCTTTCTTCTTTAGCTACTTTGCGTTTTTCTGCTCTTTGTGCTTTTAGACGCTTAGACTCAGCTTTTCTTTCTGCTTTAAGACTTTTTATGGTCGCTTTTTTCTGCTCTTTACAAGCTTTGGCGCCAGTTTTGTCAGATGCAGACTTTAGACAAGAAATCTCACTATAAATTGCTGATTTTTCTTTTTCAAGATGAGAAATAATCATAGATTTGTGCTTGGCGAATCCTGCGGCTTTTTTATCCTCTTTAGCTATTGCTGCTGAGGCTGAAAATAAAGAAATTGTTAGGGCGATAAGAGTAAGTTTATTTTTCATAGTTCGGGTGTTTTAAAATTATTAAAAAAATTGTCGAAAACCGACTCGAACAAAATATTAATTAGATTCCCATCAGTCAAGATAAAGAATGGATTTTTAGTTTTTATTGTCCTATATTGCGCGCTTACCCAAATAGAAGATCTAGATATACATCTTAAAGATCGTTAAAAACCCCACCCCTTCATTTAAAAAAACACTTAATGCCTCAATTCAAAGATCTAAAACTTAACCCACAAATAATCAGTGCCTTGGAAAAAAAGGGTTATACTCAACCCACTCCAATTCAAGAGCAAGCAATTCCACATATTTTGGAAGGAAAAGATTTGCTTGGAATCGCTCAAACTGGAACCGGAAAAACCGCAGCGTTTTCTTTGCCAATTTTAGATAATCTCTTCAAAAGCAACAAGCCAGTTCAAGCCAACAGAGTTCGTTCATTAATTCTTACCCCTACTCGTGAGCTAGCTAGCCAGATTGTGGATAACGTCAAACTCTATGGACAAGATTTGAATCTAAAATCAGGACTAATTTTTGGTGGTGTCAACGCCAATCCACAAATAAAAGCTGCAAAACAAGGTTTTGATGTTTTGGTTGCAACCCCAGGAAGACTTCTTGACTTGATGAATCAAGGACATATCAGATTCGCTGAATTGGAAATTTTTGTTCTCGATGAAGCTGATAGAATGCTTGATATGGGTTTTATCAATGATGTTAAAAAAATCATCGCTAAATTGCCAAAAGAAAGACAAACCCTGTTTTTCTCTGCAACTATGCCAAATGATGTGTCAAAATTGGCAGATTCAATTTTAAACAATCCAACCAAAGTTTCCGTTACTCCGGCATCAACCACCGTTGAAAGAATTGAACAAAGCATCAATTTTGTTGAGAAATCTAACAAACCACTTTTACTAAAAACCATCGTCAAAAATAGCGAAGATAATGATTCATTCTTGGTATTTTCAAAAACCAAACATAATGCCAATCGTATCTGTGCATTTTTGGATCAACATGCTATCAAATCAGCTCCAATTCATGGCAATAAATCACAATCTGCTAGAGAAAAAGCTTTGGAAGAATTTCGTGGCGGAAAAGTCAAAGTTCTAGTAGCTACCGACATAGCTGCTCGTGGAATTGATATTTCGACCATCACTCATGTCATCAATTATGACCTTCCGAATGAGCCAGAAAGCTATGTTCACAGAATTGGTAGAACTGGGCGAGCCGGAAGAGCGGGAATTGCGATTTCTTTTTGCGATAATTCTGAAAAACCTTTCTTAAAAGACATTGAAAGAATCATTAAAATGAAAATTCCTGTTGATGAAAATCACGCTCTTCATGGAGTTGAATCTAGTGGAACAAATTCTCTACCGACGATCAAACGTGGTGATAGCGGAAGAAAACCTTCATCCAAAAATCCTACAAATAGAGCTCCTACAAACAGATCTCCTTCAACTAGATCATCTTCTAGTTCAAAAACTCCTTTCAAAAAAAGTTTTGGAGGAAATGGCAATGAAGATCGTCCACTTTCATATTTTGCTCAAAGCAGAAAAAAAGATGATGATGGCAGGTTTGTAAAACCAAGATCAAAACCTGACGGCGCAAAACCCAGGTTTGGTGATGAAGATTCTCGCCCCCCAAGACCAAGATTTGATTCTGGATCAAGAGATGGCGCCAGAAATGATTCAAGACCACCAAGACAAAAATTCAGTACTGAAGGATCAAAACCAAGATTTGACTCTCAAGATTCAAGACCACCAAGACCAAGATTCAATTCTGAAGCAAAACCTAGATCAAACAATCCCAACGATTTTGGGGGAAGATCTGTTGGTTTTGGTGAAGAAAAACAAGGAAACTCAAATGATCGTCGCAATTTCAAAAGACCCTCAGAAGGAAGGCCTGATGATCGCAGATCAGGAACCTATGAAAAAAACGACAGAAGAAGCAGGTTCACTTCCGAAGATAGTGGAAGAGATTTTAGAGGTGCAGATAGAAACAATTCTAGAACTGGACCTAAAAACAATGTTGACAAAAATTTTAATAAAAAACCAAGTGGTAATTTTGGTGGAAAACCTGGTGGATTTGGTGCCAACAGACGACCAACAAGACCAAA
>JBLHSZ010000120.1:0-3713 GCA_047627095.1 Rickettsiales bacterium | reverse complement strand
CCTGTGGCCTTCAGGTTATGAGCCTGACGAGCTACCGGGCTGCTCCACCCCGCGATAAAGAAATGATCCTTTTGAAAGGACGGTCATTATCAGAATGTAGCTTGTAAAAGCAAGTTTTATTTAAAGGTTCTTTAATCTTAATCCAAAACAAAAAAGCTGAAAATTGTATCTTTATATTTTCTACTTTCTAAAAGTCTGACATTTTCTGGCGGATTATTCATTTTTTCAGCGAAGAAATGTTCAATAATAATTAACGCTCCATTACCAACCCAACCGGATTCAATCAAATTTTTTAGTGAAACTAAAGCCAAATTTTTATTATATGGAGGATCAATAAAAATCAGATTGAATTGGCGCTGAGATTTGAAGGATGATCTTGATAGATCAAAACAATGATATTCTAGACCTTCTTCACCAAATAGATCAGCATTTTGCTTTGCCAGATCCAAATGATCACGACTTTTATCAATCAAAGACGCCGATTTTACTCCTCGAGACAAAGCTTCCAAAGCAACCGCTCCCGATCCTGAAAAAACATCCAAGAATTCACAATCAGCAATATCAAATCCGATTTCTTGAATTTTTTTTGAAGATAATAATACGTTGAATAGATTCTCACGATTTTTATCCGAAGTTGGGCGCAATTCTTTGAATTGCCTACAATCAAGCAGTTTTCTTCCACGATGTTTTCCAGAAATTATTCTCATTGAATATTAATATTATTATTTTTTGAAAAGGAATTATTCTCTTCCCACATAGTTGGAGCCGCCAAATTTTGCAGAAGATGTCGGATTTATTCCACCATTATTTGGTGAATATGATTTTGTTTTCTAAATATTTTGATAAATCATCTCCCGAATTTGTTCTTTTCATTGTGATGCATTTTTTAATAAAGCCGCAGCTCTAACAACAGAAGTAGATGAGGCTACGATTGCGGAATTTTTTAATCCATTTATCATTTTCCCAATCAATAAAATTTATAAACACGCAACTTATTCATATCTAGTTTTATCGGCGTAATAAACCCCGAGCAATTTGATTGATTTTGAGAAAAAACCAACTTCTTCCAAAGCCAAAGCAACATTTCTTTGCGATGGATGTCCTTCAATTGAAATAAAGAATTTTGCCTGCGAAGATTTTCCACTCGGAATATAACTTTCCCATTTAACCAAATTCACCCCGTTGGTTGCAAAACCTCCCAAAGCTTTATAAACCGCACCAGGAATATTTCTCACAGTGAACAACATAGTGGTAATAACTTTACCTTTTTCAGGCTCAATGTCGACTGGGTTTTTTGCAATAACAATAAAAATTGTGAAATTTTCGTCACCCGAATCTTCCAAATTGTTTTTGATAATTTCAAGGCCGTGAATGTCAGCAGCCAATTTTGAACAAATCGCCGCTTTGCTTTTATCTTCTTTTTTGGAAACAAATTGTGCCGCTTTAGCAGTATTGCTGTGTTCAACTTGATTAAAATCAAACTCGCCCAAATGTTTGCGACATTGCATCAAAGCCTGTGGATGCGAATAAACATCCTTAATATCTTCTATTTTAGCACCTTTAATCCCAACCAAATTATGCTCAATACGAATAAAATGCTCAGCAATTATTGAATTATCACCATCTTGGAGCAAATTGTGAATTTCTGAAACACGGCCAGCATAAGAATTTTCAATAGGCAGCATCCCATAATCAGCCTCACCATTTTCGACAGCTTTAAAAACATCTGAAAATGAACCGTATGGAACAGATTCAAAATCAGGATAAAATTCGATACATGCAATATCAGAATTTGCACCAGGAACACCTTGAAATGCTATTTTTTTAGCTATCTTATCGGTCATTTTTATAAATAGATTATGATTTGACATTGAAATGGGGCTAGAAGATAATCCGCGCCTCATTTTTTACAAAGTATTTTTTAAAATTATGCAAAAAAACTGGACAATTGATTCGTGGCAAAATTTTCCAATCAAACAACAGCCGATATATGAAGATAGTGAAGAGTTAAAAAAAGTCGAAAAAACCCTAAGCAGTTTTCCGGGACTTGTTTCTCCCAATGAGATTGAAGATCTCAAAACTGATTTAGCTAAAGTTGCCAATGGTGAAGCCTTTTTGCTTCAAGGTGGAGATTGCGCTGAAAGCTTTGCCGAATTCAACCAAGTCAACATCAAAAGCTATTTCAAAACCATTCTACAAATGACCATTGCTTTGATGTATGGAATGAAAAAACCTGTCGTTAAAGTCGGAAGAATTGCTGGACAATATGCCAAACCAAGATCTGGTGATTTTGAAACCATTGATGGGGTTTCACATCCAAGCTATCGCGGCGACAATATCAATGACATTGCTTTTAACGCCATTTCTCGCAAATGTGATCCACAAAAACTAATTAAAGCCTATTTTCACTCTGCTTCCACTTTGAACTATGTGCGCTCATTGGCAGTTGGTGGATTTTCTTCATTAAATAATGTCAATAGTTGGAATAAAGAATTTGCATCTTCTTTAAAGCAAAAAAACCATATTGAAAAAGTCATCTCCAGCGTCAATCAATCAATCAATTTTATTGAATCTTGTGGCCTGAATTCTAAAGACCTCTTGCAATTAAACAGCGCTAAATTCTACACTTCTCACGAAGCTTTACTTTTGAATTACGAACAACAATTCACCCGTAAATTCGGCAATCAAGAAAAGAATTACGATCTATCAGCTCATTTGCTTTGGATTGGCGACAGAACCAGAGATCTTGACAGCGCTCATGTTGAATTCATGCGCGGAATTGAAAATCCAGTCGCCTTCAAAGTTGGCCCCTCAATGAATCCAGATGATTTGATCGCTCTTTTGGACATTCTAAATCCAAAAAACGAAGCTGGAAAAATCACCCTAATCTCTCGAATGGGAGCAGGGAAAATCGAAGATTTATTGCCAAGTTTAGTTGAAAGAGTAAAAGCCGAGGGAAAAAATGTTATTTGGTCTTGTGACCCAATGCATGGCAACACGGTTAAATCATCAAATGGATATAAAACCAGAAAATTTGACGACATCTTATCAGAAATAAAATCATTCCTACAAATCCACAAGTCTGTCGGAACTTTCGCTGGAGGAATTCATTTCGAAATGACTGGTCAAAATGTCACTGAATGTCTAGGAGGAAATCAAGAAATATCTGAAATTGATCTTAAAAACCGCTATCACACTCATTGCGACCCTCGCCTAAACTCTTCACAGAGCCTAGAGCTGGCTTTCCTAATTGCTGAGCAATTACAAGACTCAATATAAAATATGAGAAAAATATTTTTAATATCTGGGGTAATCTTTACTGTTCTTTCGGCGATTATTTTTAATTTCGTCATCAGCAAAAATGATGTGGCAATTTCTTCTCTTGAAGGAGAGGTCAGAAAAATCGACATGATCATAGATTCATCTTGGAAAGATAGACAATTTCGCTGGTTAGCGTTACAAAATGTAGTGCTAACTTCAAAAAACGATCCTAAAATCATTAATAATAAATTGATCAGAAACACTTTTAATATCGATAAAAACATCAAAACAATGGAAGATTTGATCGACAAAGAATCAGCTTCACAAAAAGATTTGCAAAATAACATCGATGAAATTTTCATCACTAGAATTGGTGTTTCAAAGCAAATAAATCATTTGGCATCAAAAAATGATACTCTAAAAAATCTCGCAAACCTTCTAAACATTATCGG
>JBLHSZ010000119.1:0-3719 GCA_047627095.1 Rickettsiales bacterium | reverse complement strand
TATCAACAAAACAACCTCAACAAAATTTAAAAATGAATAAAAAATATTTAGCAATCATCTTACTATTTTTGACAACTTCTTGTATCGAGACTCTATTTGTTGGAGCGGCGGCTACTGGAGTTGTGGTTGCGCAAGAAAAACAACCGTCAGAAACCGCAAATGACATTTGGATTACTACTCAAATTGACCAGAAGTTTCTTTTTGGTGGATTAAAAAATCCTACCAATAAAATCGGGGTGACGGTTGATAGGCAAAGAGTTTTACTAACTGGAATTGTTGATTCTAAACTAATAGTTAAAAAAGCTAATTATCTGGCTTGGAAAGTTTCTGGAGTTAAGGAAGTTATTGATGAAATTCAGGTTTATTCAAAAAAGTCAACTGTTCGTAATTTATTGAATTATTTCAAAGATGTTTCAATCACCGCCCAAATCGGAACCAAAGCTTTGATGAGTAAGAAAATATCCTCAATCAATTTTGAAGTTGTCACCATCAATAAGATCGTTTATTTGATTGGTGTGGCTAGAAATGAAAGAGAAATCAGAGAATTGACCAACATTGCCTCCAAGATTGTTGGGGTTAGAAAAGTGATTAGCCATATTGTTTTAAGATAGGAAGATTTTAGGGTTCGACACTGTTAATTAAATTTATATTTTTAGTGCTCAAGATATTAGCAATTTTATTAATTATATTTTCATTTCCAGCTCACGCAGAAATTCGAATCACCAATTGGGATGAAAAAATTACCCTCACCCAAAATGGCAAAGAATCTAATTTGTCAATAAAAGCCAAAATCACCAACCTTCCCAAAAATCAATATCACACCGCTTTTGGAATTTCTTTTGACCAAAGGCAGAAAATAAATATTAAAGAAGTGCGGGTTGGCAACAGAAGCGCCAAATATTCTTTTCAAAATAATAGCTTAAAAATATCATTTCCACGCAACAAAGCCAACAATGAACAAGTGGTCATTAATTTTTCCTACTCTGAAAAATATGATAAAATTCATCAATATTTAAGACGTGAAACGATTCACGTTCCATCTTTTGCTAAAGGATCTTTAGCGAAGATTGAGGTTCGCTATCCCTGGTCCTTAACCTCGGCAACTTTGAATAAAAATATCAAGGAGTTTAGTAAAAAATTTATTTATCAGGGAATGGTTCCAGAAAATGGAATTTCAGAAACTATTAAATTGACCAATTCCAGAAATTATTGGAATGTTAAAATTAAAAACCTTGTTCGTGCTAGGGGTGAAATTGCATCATTGAAAATTTCAATTCCCACATATTTTTCCAATAGTGGTCAGCCAAAATATGATTATCAGATAACTTCAAATCCAACAGTTAGAATTAAGTCCGAGCAGAATCAAAATATCTTTGAGTTTAAAGATTTATCCAATCAAAATGTTAGTTTGAAAGTCAACTCTAAAATCAGTACTGGCAAAGATAGTAGCTCAAATATCTACAGAAATTCTTCCGATTATTTATATATTAGTAATGCAGATAAATTCCTGCTTTCCGCAATGTTGCAAGCAATCAAGCAGCATCCTGATTTACAAGGTTTGCCTCTTTACGCCAAAATAGGAAGCTATGTGCACAATTACATAAAATATGATTTATCCTACGTCGGTAAACTGCCAAATTTGAAACATATATTAACAAATAAAATTGGCGTTTGTACCGAATATGCTAAGCTCTACAACTCTCTTGCGCGCGCAGCTGGAATTCCATCACTAATTGTGGTCGGTGTCGCCTACGGAGAATATGAAGGTTTTGAAGGTCATGCTTGGAATTTGATTTATCACAATAATCGCTGGATTTATGTCGACCCAACTTGGGATTTGATGTCTGGAATCGTTTCTTCTTCTCACATCTATTTTTATGATGATGAGATCAAATCAATGTCAGTCAAATGGAAAGCCATTAAGGGAAAAGGAAATATTGAGATTGTTGGTCAAGATAAGAACTTTGAAATCCAGAAAATTAGATAATCAAGATAAATGACTTATAGATTTTTTTAATCAGGGTTTCAAGATCGGTATTTTGCAAAAGTTCTCCTAATTCAATGAATTAATTAGGAGAACTTTTACAAAGATGATATTTTTTTGGCAGATTGATACCAATTATCTACTCTATTTCTTTAAACTTGCTCCAATTCGAAGTCTAAGAGCATTCAATTTAATAAATCCTGCGGCGTCTTTTTGATCGTAGACTGAATCTTCCTCAAAAGTTACATGCTCTTCTGAATAAAGACTATAAGGTGATTTGCGACCAATCACTGAAACTGATCCTTTGTATAGTTTTAAACGCACAGTTCCACAAACAGTTTCTTGAGTCTTATCGATTGCCGCTTGCAGCATTTCTCTTTCTGGAGAAAACCAAAAGCCATTGTAGATTATTTTGGCATATCTAGGCATCATCTCATCTTTCAAATGCATTGCTTCGCGGTCAAGAGTGATGCTTTCAATTCCACGATGTGCAGCAAGCAAAATAGTTCCTCCAGGAGTTTCATAAACTCCGCGTGATTTCATTCCCACATATCTATTTTCAACAATATCCGCTCTACCAATTCCATTAGCTCCACCAACTTCATTGAGCTTGGTCAATATTGTTGCTGGTGAAAGTTTTTCTCCATCAATTGCAATCGCATCACCTTTTTCAAATTCAACTTCGATGATTGTGGCGACGTCAGGTGCATTTTCTGGGCTAACTGTTCTTTGAAAAACATATTCTGGAGCCTCAATCCAAGGATCTTCCAAGACCTTTCCTTCACTTGAAGTGTGAAGCAAATTGGCATCGACTGAATAAGGAGATTCCCCTCTTTTATCTTTTGAAACTTCAATATCGTGCTTTTCTGCATAAGAAATTAGTTTAGTTCTGGAGTTCAAATCCCACTCTCTCCAAGGTGCGATGATTTTGATGTCAGGGTTTTTGGCGTAATAAGCAACTTCAAAACGAACTTGGTCGTTTCCTTTCCCCGTGGCTCCGTGAGCAACTGCATCAGCTCCAACCATTTTAGCGATTTCAATTTGTCTTTTGGCAATCAATGGACGAGCGATTGAAGTTCCCAATAAATAGGTTCCTTCATAAATTGTGTTAGCACGAAACATTGGAAAAACATAGTCGCGAACAAATTCTTCGCGCAGATCTTCAATAAATATTTGTTTAATACCAAATTTCTCAGCTTTTTTGCGAGCTGGTTCAAGCTCTTCACCCTGTCCCAAATCAGCTGTGAAAGTCACAACTTCACATCCGTAAGTTTCTTCTAACCATTTGAGGATCACTGAAGTGTCAAGACCACCAGAATAAGCAAGAACGACTTTTTTGATTTTTTTTATTTCTGTCATTTGTTTTTTAATTGTAATTTGTTGATTTTGATTTAAATTGACACATTGTTCAGATTAAGATCGAAAAATAATTGCAATATTGTCAATACATCCATATAGATTAGAGCAAAATACAATCTGAAAGCTTAAAAATCAATGAATTCCAAGTTGGATAAAAAACAAAATACAAAACAAGAAGAGGATAAAAATTTTACTAAGTGGAAATTGGCGAGAAGAAAGTTCATTTTACTGCCTTTCTACATTCTAAAATCCTCAATAAAAGACACCATCGAACAAGATGGTATCGAGCATTCTGGCTATTTAGCTTTCTTGTCAATTTTGTCTCTTTTCCCATTTTTAGTTTTTTTATTTTCCATCCTGACTTATTTTGGAAATT
>JBLHSZ010000118.1:0-3739 GCA_047627095.1 Rickettsiales bacterium | reverse complement strand
GTGTGGGCATCGAGCTAATATTAAAATATGTATTTGAAAGAATAAAATTTATGCTCGATTATTAAATTAACTTATTGAAGCGTTAGGGATTCATCTTTTAAGGCCATTGCCTTGATTTCCTCTTTAACAGTATGACGAATTATTACGCCTGGCTTGTTGGTTAATTGAGCTTTTGATTTAAGTGGATGAGCAATTATCATACTAGATTCACTTGTTATTTGAGGCATGGTTTGCAATTCAGATGTTAGAATTTCTGGTTCATATGCTTCTATGATCGGTCTTTTATCAAGATTTTGATCCTCATTGTTTGACTGCTTTGTTTTGCTTTCACATGATCCCATATTTTTTTCAAATAAAATTTCCAAATTTACATTTGAGTCATAAAGTCTTTTTCAAAACGATTTTCTTCAATTGCCAATCTGATCCCCTTCATCAAATTCTGGTAGAAGAAAATATTGTGTTCGGTCATTAAAACTGCACCCAAAATCTCATTGCAGCGAACCAAATGATGCAAATAAGCGCGGCTATGATCTTTGCAGGCAGTACATTCACAGCCTTCTTCTAGAGGACGAAGATCATTTTTGTGAACTGCATTGCGGATGTTGATGGTTCCGCCTTTGACGAAAGCCTGACCATTTCTTCCTGATCTGGTTGGAATCACACAATCAAACATATCCACACCTCTGGCAACAGCGCCGATAATGTCATTGGGCTTGCCAACTCCCATCAAATATCTGGGTTTGTCTTCCGGCAAAAATGGCGTCGTGTAGTCTAAAGTTTGAAACATCAATTCTTGTCCTTCGCCAACGGCAAGACCGCCAATGGCATAGCCGTCAAATCCAATTTCGATCAATTTCTCTGCTGATTCTTTGCGCAAATCCTCATAGGTCACACCCTGAACAATTCCAAAAAGTCCGTATCCGTCACGTTTTACAAAAGCATCTTTTGATCTTTTTGCCCAAGCAATTGAACGATCCATGGCTTTTTTGGCCACCTGATAAGTTGCGGGGAAAGAAACACATTCATCAAAAATCATGGTGATGTCGCTGCCGAGTTTATTTTGAATTTCCATGGAATATTCAGGCGTCAGCATGTGTTTTGAACCGTCAATATGGGAGGAAAATTCCGCTCCTTCATCGGTGATTTTTCTGATTCCAGAAAGTGACATCACTTGAAAACCTCCAGAATCAGTCAAAATTGGCTTGTCCCAATTCATGAACTTGTGAAGTCCGCCAAGCTCACCAATCAAATCCGCTCCGGGGCGCAGCATTAAATGGTAGGTATTTCCTAAAATAATATCCGCACCAGAATCTTTCACTGCTTGATTTTTCATCGCTTTGACCGTGGCGCAAGTCCCAACCGGCATGAAAGCCGGAGTTTGAATATTGCCATGAGCGGTTCTGACCTCACCTCTGCGGGCTTTCCCGTCGGTGCTTTGTAAATTGAATAAAAATTTTGACATTGTGTTGATTTTAACAATAGTAATGAAGGCTAATAGTGCAAAAGCCTACAAATAACCTTCAAAAAATCAATTTTTAAAAATGATCAATCAAAATTTCTTCAACAAAAAACAAGAATTTTTCACAATTGCACAAATTCTCAAAATCACCAATTCAAAATTGAAAGCAGATGTGAAAATTGATCTGGAGAAAAAAATCTACAATGTGGCGACAATAGAAAACGCCACTCAGGATGAAATTTCATTTTTTCATTCCGCCGCTTATTTACAAAAATTCCTAGATAGTAAGGCAGGATTTTGTTTTATGTCAGAGCAATATGCTGATAAAGCCCCAGATTCGATGATCGCGATTGTAAATCCTAATCCATATTTTGCTTACGGAAAATTTTTGTCGGAATTTTTTAATGACACAAATTCATCAATTTTGTCTGAAGAAGAGCAAATTTCTTCAAAAGCAACAATTTCTAAAACAGCAAAAATAGGGCAGGGAGTTGTGATCAAATCCGGCGCGGTGATTGGTGACAATGTTCAAATTGGCAAAAACAGCTTTATTGGTGCAAATTCGGTTATTTCTGCCAATTGTCAAATTGGTGAAAATGTGCTAATCAATTCTCTAGTAGCAATCTCTCACAGCATCATCGGCAATGACGTGATCATCCATAATGGCGCAAAAATTGGTCAAGATGGCTTTGGATTTGCTCATGAAGCTGGAAAAATGCAGAAAATTCTTCAACTCGGAATTGTTGAAATTCATGATCAAGCAGAAATTGGCGCTGGATCTTGTGTGGATCGTGGTGCAATCACCAATACAGTGATTGGAAAACAAGTCAAAATCGACAATATGGTGCAAATTGCCCATAATGTCGTTATTGGTGAAGGAACTGTTATTGCTGGCTGCGCTGCTGTTGCTGGCAGTACAAAAATTGGCAAATTTGTTCAAGTTGGTGGCGGGTCGAATATCTCTGGTCATTTGCAAATAGGAGATGGAGCAAAAGTTGCCGGAATGAGTGGGGTTGTCAAATCAATCGCACCAATGCAATCTGTCGGCGGCCTTCCTGCCCTTCCAATCAAAGACTGGCATCGCATGACGATCAAAATGATGAGAATGATTAAAAATAAATCTTAGATTTTTTAATTTTTAATAAAACTGAAGCAGAGCCTAGTTCACCGTTGATTTCATATTTGGAACATCAAGCGAAAAGGCGGGGATTTTGATTTTAATGATTTCTCCATTTGATTTTTTCATCCCATAATCTCCACTCATCACTCCAGAAGGGTGGCGCAAATGAACATTGCTAGTATATCTGAAATTGTCATTTGGCCCCAAAATTGGCTGCTCTCCAACTGCTCCAAGACCTTTTATTTCTTGCATGACGCCAATTTCATCAATGATTTTCCAATGACGATTGACTAGTTGAAAGGTTTCCTCACTTTTATTGTTGATTTCGATGTGGTATGACCAAACAAAGAAATTTCCATCTTTATTGATTTGGCTGTTGATGTATTCAGGGCGAACCAAAATCTCGATTCCGTCAGTGTTTGATTTATATTGCATTTATTGGGTAAGTTTCTTTGTGAAAAGGGTAATATTTTTTTGCTAGTAAATATTTTTTTCAAAATAAAGTCCAATGATAATTATCCTTTAAAATTTTTTTTTAAAAATACCTTTACAATTAAAATGATAATGATTATCAATATCATTTTTCCAAAAGTAGCCCATAAAAAACAATATTAATTTTTACTAAACTTACTTTCTAATATCTCAATGAATTTCCAAAAAATATCCACAGCATCAGCTTTAATTTTGTCTTTAGGTGCTACCAATTCTTTTGCCAAAACTGCAACTTTGCCAACAATAGTTGTCAAAGAAAAAGCCGGAGATGAGGCAAACTCATCTTATCAAATCCCTGTAAATTTCGCTGGATCAGCAAGTTTTGTTTCGCAAGACGACCTTGAGAAAAAACAAACTGGCGACGTTAATCGCGCTCTTCGTGAAGTTCCGGGTGTCAACATCACTGAAGAAGATGGATATGGTCTTCGTCCCAACATTGGACTTCGTGGCGGCAGAAGCGACAGAAGTGCTGATATCACTTTGATGGAAGATGGGGTTTTGATTGCTCCCGCACCATATGCAGCTTCATCGGCATATTATTTTCCTTCAATGGGCAGAATCAAAGGAATTGAAGTTCGCAAAGGTTCAAGCTCAATCAAATATGGACCGCGCACAACTTCTGGTGCTGTCAATTTGCTAACCACGCCAATTCCAGAATCTGCAAAAGG
>JBLHSZ010000117.1:0-3767 GCA_047627095.1 Rickettsiales bacterium | reverse complement strand
TTTTACCGCCAAAGATTCTTCACTCAATCTAGATCCTTCACATGATGAACATTTGACTAGACTTTGATATCTGTTCATGTCGTCACGAATGTGATCGGAAGCAGCTTCGCGATATCTTCTTTTTAGGTTATTGATGACACCTTCAAATATTTGCTTGGTTTTGAAGCTACGAATTCCATCTTCATATCGAATTTCGATTTCTTCATCTGATCCATGTAAAATTATGTATTTGATTTTTTCAGGTAATTCTTTGAATGGCGTTTCTAAATCAAATTTAAAATGATCAGCAAGACTAGTTAAAACTTGGTTGTAATACCTAGCATTAACACCACACCAAGCAGTGATAACGCCTTGTTTCAAGGATAGTTCTTCGTCGGAAACGATTAGATCTTCATTAAAGAAAAGTTCAGTTCCAAGTCCATCACAAGAGTTGCAGGCTCCAAAAGGGCTGTTAAAAGAGAATAGTCTAGGTTCAATTTCAGAAATTGAAAATCCTGAAACTGGACAAGAGAATTTTTCTGAGAAAGTGATTATTTCACCTTTTTTAAATGTAGTTTCAACACCTTCTGGCAAAGCAACAACTTCCAATAAAAGCAATCCTTCGGATAACTTTAGGGCAGTTTCGACAGAGTCAGCCAAGCGGTTTCCGAGGGTTTTACTAACTACGATTCTATCAACTACAACTTCGATATTATGTTTTTTGTTTTTGTCTAAAGATGGTAATTTTTCTGTAAGTTCGTGAACTTTGCCGTCAATTTTGATTCTACCAAAACCTTGTTTTCTGATTTGAGATATTTCTTTTTTATATTCACCTTTTTCACCTCTAACAATTGGCGCTAATAAATAGATTTTTGATTTTTCTGGAAGCTCCAAAACTTTTTCTACCATTTTAGATGCAGATTGACTTTCAATCGGAAGTCCGGTTTCTGGAGAATGTGGAACACCGATTCTAGCGTATAAAAGGCGCAAATAATCATAGATTTCCGTGACCGTTCCAACGGTTGATCTTGGGTTTCGTGAAGTGGTTTTTTGATCGATGGCAATTGACGGAGAAAGTCCTGTTATGGTTTCAACATCAGGCTTGTCTTGTAGATTAAGAAATTGGCGAGCATAGACCGAAAGACTTTCAATGAATCGTCTCTGTCCTTCAGCATAGATTGTATCAAAAACTAATGAAGATTTTCCTGAGCCGCTGAGTCCGGTGACAACTACTAGTTTGTTTTTGGGGATTTCAATACTAACGTTTTTTAGATTATGTTCTTTTGCCCCAACAACTTTAATGAATTTTTCTTCAAATGTCTTTTCTGCCGTTCTGAGAGCTGATTTTTTTGCAATCGATTTTTTTTGTTGCTTCATTTTGCTTTGATTGTTTTTTACTTGTAGTTTGGTCAAAAAGTGATTTTTTAAACAGCCGCTCATGATAGGCAAATATTGTTTAAATGCAAGTCTGCTATTGATTATTTTAAAGTTGAAATATAGTCAATTTTTACTTGATCTTTTGGTCTAAATCACTATATTGCTCGGGCTTTTTCATTTCACACTTAAATAATTAAACATTATGGGTACTAAAAATAACCCCAAGAACAGGGGCAAGGTTATCAAGAAAAAAACTCACAACGATAAAGATGTTGAGCCAATTCTTTATGCTGGCGGTCACGCTGGACACGGAAAATATATTACTGGTAAATATGCCGGAACACATCAACTAATTGTTGATACAAACAACAAGCCTCTTCCTTGGCAAAGCATTTAATTATGAGTTATTAAATTATGGATTATTAGTTAATATTATCTCATAATTCATAATTTATTTCAGCTAATAACTTACAATTAACAACTCATAAACGATGCCAGAAGTAATTATCAGTGGTCAATCCGGAAGATTAGAGGGGCGTTACCATCAAAACCCTAATCCTAAAGCTCCAGTTGCTCTGGTGCTTCACCCTCACCCACTTCATGGCGGAACTATGAATAACAAAGTTACTTACGCACTTTACAAAGCGTTTGCTAATAATGGCTTCTCGGTTTTGAGAATAAACTTCAGAGGAGTTGGAAAATCACAAGGAAAATTTGATAACGGTATTGGAGAATTGCAAGATGCAACTGTTGCTCTGAATTGGCTTCATAATCAAAATATGGATGCCCCAACCTTTTGGGTTGCAGGATTTTCATTTGGATCTTGGATTGGGCTACAATTAGTCATGAGAAGACCTGATATTGAAGGATATATTCTTGCTGCTCCACCAGCATCAAAATATGATTTTGGATTTATTGTTCCCTGTTCTTCTTCTGGGATGATTATTCAAGGAGACCAAGATGACATTTCTAAAGAAGTAGATACAGTAAAAATTGTCGATAAGTTAGACTTGAGAGAAGAAGCGGAAATAGATTATGAAATCATCGGCGGAGCTGATCATTTCTTCCGAGAATATATGGTTGAGTTTGAAGAAATAGCTGATAGATACATCAAAGAAAGAGTTTTGCAAGACTCTGGAAAAGTCAGAAAAGTTAAAAGAGATAGAAGAAGAAGGCGCAAGAAAAAAGGATCAACAGCTCCAAAAGCTGAAGCCCACATTTCTCCAGTCAGGCCTTTGCTTAACTGGGATTAGTTTGATCATCCACAAAACACTTTAAAACTAAAAAAACAATTTCCCATCCATATATTATGGGTTCTGCTACGAACTCATAATATCCTAAGCAAGTTCATTACCTCACATTCTTATCTTTATTTAGTCAGCTGGATTGCAATCACGCATAATTATCAAGATTTTTAGATTATATTTAGAGCTATCCTGGATAGTTGGGGTGTTTTAAAAAGATTTAGCATCAATGATAATAATCACTTTATGGCTATTATAGAACTTTCTAGCCCTTTTTCAAAATGAGTGGGTAAATTAATTTCTCACTTAAAAAACAATCTTGATATTGCTCATGAATATCACCCAATTTGAATGGCAGAACTTTATTTATTATCATCTTATTTCCCACTTTGCCATCCTCGCGAAGGATGACAAAGCGGGGAATAAGGTGATAAAATGGAAATAAGGATGATTTATTAAATAAGAAATTAATTTACTCACTCATTTTGAAAAAGAACCAACTTTCTTCTCAAAATTAATTTTATAAGATTTATCTTTTTGAACTAAAATTCATTCCCCATCTTTATCAAAATATCTAGATAAGTTTTTCTTCAAATTATAGACCTCAGGAATGGCGATGATGAAACTAATTAAATATGATAATTAGTAGAATCATTTCAGACGATTTTATTTTAGGATAAGAAATAAAATAAATATCAAATAGTAAGAAATCATGACGATTCCAAACATAGTCATAAGTCTTTTTAAGATAAGGGGGGATGGGATGAAGTCAGGATACTTCATAGAATGAATAAATAATGCGATTGCCACCAGAATAACAGCATAAATAAAAGAAAATAATCCCCTATTTACATAATTTGCTAATTCAAAAAAAGCATAGATAAAAATAATCGGTACCAGAAAGTTAATTATTGATGCTAGTAATTTATCACTTCTCATAGATATCCACAGGTAAAAATAAAAATCATATTAAATACGGACAATAAAAAACCTCATAGTTAATAAAAACTATGAGGTTTTTTAAAGTATTATTACTTAAGAACTTTGATTAGTTTGTAACATCAACTGAGAAAGATAAAGCACATGCCGCAGTTGTAGTTGCGGTTACGTAGTCTGCAGGATCTACAGCTGTATTACAAGCAACAAGACCAGCATCATTAGATACGC
>JBLHSZ010000116.1:0-3906 GCA_047627095.1 Rickettsiales bacterium | reverse complement strand
TCCTGATGAATTTCAAGCCGATATCTATAAAGATGACTTAAAAGACAATTTGAAACAAGGTGCTGCTCTTGTTTTCGCTCATGGCCTTAACATTCATTTTGACCTAATCGAAGCTAGAGAAGATCTAGACGTTTTCATGATCGCACCAAAAGGACCAGGTCACACTGTTCGTGGTGAATATACTAAGGGTGGCGGAGTTCCATGTTTAGTTGCGGTTGACCAAGACAAATCTGGAGATGCTTTGAAGATAGCTCTTTCATATGCATCAGCTGTTGGTGGTGGAAGATCTGGAGTTATTGAAACTACTTTCAAAGAAGAATGTGAAACTGATTTGTTCGGTGAGCAAGCCGTTCTTTGTGGTGGAGCTACTGCATTGATCCAAGCTGGTTTTGAAACTTTGACTGAAGCTGGATATGCTCCTGAAATGGCATATTTCGAATGTCTACATGAATTGAAATTGATTGTTGATCTTCTTTATGAAGGTGGAATCTCCAACATGCGTTATTCAATCTCAAATACTGCAGAATATGGCGATTTGACTAGAGGTCCTAGAGTTGTGACTTCTGAAACCAAAGCTGAAATGAAAAAAATCTTGAGTGAAATTCAATCAGGACAATTCGTTAAAGAATTTATGGCTGATATGAAATCTGGAGACAAATTTGCTGCTCTTCGCAAAAAAGGTGAAACTCATCCAATTGAAGCTACTGGCGAAAAACTTCGTGCCATGATGCCGTGGATTGGTAAAAACAAACTAGTCAACAAAAGCGCAAACTAAGATCAATGGATTTTGTAGGGGCGGAACTGCGTATCCGCCCTTTTTAATCAACATCCAAATACATTTCTTGTCAAAAAGGGCAGACAAACAAGGTCACGTCCAACAAAATAAACCATCAACAAATGTCTTCTCTTTCCATCATCATCCTTGCAGCAGGCAAAGGAACCAGAATGAAATCCTCTCTTCCAAAAGTCTTACACAAAATCGCTGGCAGAGAAATGCTAAATTTGGCAATTGATGCAGCTAAAAAACTAAATCCTTCCAATATTTGCGTAGTTATCTCTAAAGAAATGGAGAAGTTCGCCGCTGAAATTTCTGAAAAACATCCCCAAATTGACTTAATTTTTTCTATCCAAAAACAACAATTAGGAACCGCTAATGCTGTTGAAGCAGGAGTTAGTTATTTAAAAGAAGTTGGTGATCAAGTTTTGGTTCTTTATGGAGATACTCCCCTTATCAAATCTTCTACTTTAGATCAGATGATAAAAAATATTTCTGAAGAAAAGAATGCTGTTTGTGTTTTGGGATTTGATTGCAAATCTGCCAATAAATATGGCCGATTGGTGGTTGAAAAAAATGAACTCTTAAAAATCACCGAATTCAAAGACGCCTCAGAATCAGTCAGAAAGATAACTCTCTGCAATTCTGGAGTTGTGGCAATCGATGGCACAAAAGCCAAAGATTTTCTAGATCAAATCGACAATAAAAATGCCAGCGGCGAATATTATCTAACCGATATTGTTTCTATCGCTAAACAAAACGGATCTTCCTGTGGATTCATCCAAACCGATGAAAAAGAAGTTATGGGAGTCAATTCTAGAATTGAACTTAGCCTGGCTGAAAAAATCAAACAAAAAGAGATGCGTCAAATTTTAATGGAAAATGGCGTCACCATGCACAATCCAAAATCGGTTTATTTGTCATTTGATACTCAAATTGGAAATGACGTAATAATTCATCCTGAAGTGGTCTTTGGAATTGGAGTTGAAATATCTTCTAACGTCGAAATCAAATCATTTTCTCATATTGAAGGAGCAAAAATCGCTTCTGGAGCTGTTGTTGGCCCTTTTGCTCGAATTCGCCCAGGAACAATACTGGAAGAAGATGTGAAAATCGGAAATTTTGTAGAAGTTAAAAAATCAACGATAAAACAAGGTGCCAAAATCAATCATTTAAGCTATATAGGAGATGCTGAAGTTGGAAAACAAAGTAATATCGGAGCAGGAACAATCACTTGCAACTATGATGGCTATACCAAACAAAAAACCACTATTGGTGAAAATGTTTTTGTGGGATCAAACAGCGCTTTAATAGCTCCAGTAAATATTGGTAATGGGGTTGTTGTTGGTGCTGGAAGTGTGATTAGCAAAGATGTTGAAACAGATGATTTAGCAGTTTGTCGATCACCACAGAGAAACCTGAATAACGGTGGCAAGGATTATCATCAAAAAAGAAACAAGTAGCATGATGAGATTGCTCCCACTGCTAATATTAAGCTTATTTTTCCTATCTATAGGAGAATTACAAGCTTTCAACAAGCCTGTCAAAACCAATTATTTTGCCTCACTAAGATCAAATAAAACCAATGTAAGAGCAGGCCCAGGTCTGCAATATCCAATAAAATTTACTGTCAAACTCAAAGGTTTTCCAATAAAAGTAATCAGCGAATATGACAATTGGAGTGAAATCAAAGATTATGAAGGTGATTCTGGTTGGATTAGTCAGGGTTTGATCAGTAAAAAAAGGACAATTCTAGTAAAAACATCAAAAAGCTTTGTCAATATCTACAAAAAACCAACTAACAGATCTAGAATCATTTTGCGAATAGAAAACAACGTCGTCGGAAACCTATTAAAGTGCAGCAAAGATTATTGTGGAATCAAAATAGATGGAGAAAAAGGCTGGATCTCAAAAAAAGAAGCTTGGGGCACCAACTAAAAAATAAAGCCTTTCTAAGCAAACTATTTCTGACAAGATTGGCAATAAAAAGTTGAACGACCATTCTGTTTAATTCTTATTATTTTCTCTTCCGAGTTATTGCAAACCACACAATCATCCCCTTCCCTGCCATATACTTTAAAATCAAACTGAAAAGCGCCAACATTACCATTGAGCTGGACATAGTCTCGAAGCGTTGAACCACCTTTATCGATAGCATTTTGTAAAATACTTTTTATATTGAAAATCAGAATTTCAAGATCCTTGACATCAAGACTCCCTGACTCCCTAAGAGGAGAAATTTTCGATTCAAACAAAGATTCATTGATATAAATATTCCCAACCCCAACAACGACCGCATTATCCATCATTGCAGTTTTGATATTGGTCTTCTTTCCTTGCAATTTCTTTTGCAAATGCTTTGCATCAAATTCATCAGTCAAAGGCTCTACCCCCAAATTCTTGATCATTTGATGCTGATTTATCTTGTCCTCATCCACCAAATCTACCAGTCCAAACCTTCTCGGATCATTATAAACCAACCCAGAACCATCATCAAAACCCATCACGAAATGATCATGTTTAGCAAAATTCTCCGGCAATGTTTGATAAAAAAGCAATTTTCCACTCATCCCCAAATGAACCAACAAAATTTTCTGATCACTAATTTTGATCAAAATATATCTGGCCCTTCTGGCAACCGATTCAATTTCCTTGCCTTCTAAATCCAAAATATCTCTTGGAAAAGGCAATCTCAAATTCTTATTAGAGGTATAAATTGATTCAACCTTTTTACTGATGATATTTTGCTCAATACCTCTGCATACAGTCTCAACTTCTGGAAGTTCTGGCATATTATTTTGAAATTTTGTTAATTTTAAAAAAATCTTCTAACACAAGAAAGATCAAATATATCATATTATCAACCTATTTATCAAATCAACCATATCAACATTGAATTAATACTAAATTTTAATTGATTTTTTAATATAGATTAATATCTTACTGCCTCTTTTTTGTTTTGAACAATTCTTTTGTCTCCAAAGCAAAATAGAGTCAAATTATCTGCGGATGGGTGGCCGAGCGGTTTAAGGCAGCAGTCTTGAAAACTGCCGTGCGTTTATAGCGTACCGTGAGTTCGAATCTCACCCCATCCGCCAGTTTGGCATCAAAAAACTCTCTCTCCACTCAAA
>JBLHSZ010000115.1:0-3922 GCA_047627095.1 Rickettsiales bacterium | reverse complement strand
TCTTTAAGCTTTTTGAGCAACTCTTCGGTTTTTAATTCTAGAAAATAGAATTTAATTTTTGGAAACTTCTTATGCAATTTATCAACAATAAGTGGCAATAAATAAGGACAAATTGTCGGGATCAATCCTAATTTAACACTGATCTGATCATTGTTAATCTCTTTTATTTCCCCATAGGTAGAAATAATTGATTTAGCATATTTGATCACTTTTTGACCATTAACAGTGGTGATGATGCTTTTATTTGACCTTTCAAAGATATTAAAACCCAATTTATTTTCCAATTTTTTGACTTGCTGACTCAAAGCTGGTTGAGAAATAAAGCATTTTTCTGAAGCCCTGCTGAAATTCTTCAACTCATGAACAGCAATCAAATATTCAAAGTCCCTAATATTCATGATAAGTAAAAATTATGATTAAGATAATTACAATATATTATCCTTATGGATTGATTTGTCTATATTTAAGTAACGATCAATTTGGGTCGTAACTTTTTTAACCTTAAATAAAAAAATCATGTTAACTATTGGCGACAAGTTTCCAGCTTTCAATCTAAAAGCTGTAAAAGCAGGTAAATATCCAGACAGTCCAAATGATGCTTTTATTAATATCAACGAACAAACCAACAAAGGAAAATGGCAGGTAATTTTCTTTTGGCCAAAAGATTTCACTTTTGTTTGCCCAACTGAAATCGCCGCTTTTGGAAAATTAAACGAAGATTTTTCTGATCGAGATACGGTTTTAATCGGCGCGAGTACAGATAGTGAATTTGTCCATTTGGCTTGGAAACGAGATAATGAAGAATTGTCCGAATTAGAAATCCCAATGATTGCCGATGTTGGTGGAAAACTATCTTCTGCACTTGGAATTTTGAACAAAGATGAAGCGGTTGCTAATCGTGCAACTTTCGTGATTGATCCTGATGGAATCATTCGATTTGTATCGGTTAATGATCTGAATGTTGGCAGGAATCCAGATGAAGTTTTGAGAGTTCTAGACGCTCTTCAAACTGATGAATTGTGCCCATGCAATTGGAAAAAAGGTGAGGAAACCATCGATGTTTAATCGACTTCGGGCTCGTATTTTTTACGGGCCCTTAAAATTAAAAAAATAATAAAATGACAAAAAATATCGAATTTCAAGATTATGCCAAAGACATAAAGCTAAATTTATCCAGTGTCCTCAAAATCGACCCAGAATCGTCGTTACTTGCAAATCAAATTCATGCAATTGCACTATCTTGTGCATATGCGACTAAAAATTCTGCATTGGTGGAGTTTGTTTTGGATAAATCTCAAGGAACTATCACTGAGGCAGAAATTAACGCCGCAAAAGCTGCTGCCTCAATCATGGCAATGAATAATATCTATTATCGATTTGCGCACCTCGTCAGCGACAAAGAATATCTGCAAATTCCAGCAAAATTGCGCATGAATATTATTGGAAATCCTGGGGTTGATAAAGTTGATTTTGAGCTTTTTTCTCTAGCTGTTTCGGCAATTAATGGTTGTGGTCTTTGCATCGATTCTCATGTCAAAACATTGACAAATGCCAAAATCGATAAATCAACTATTGCACACAGCATCAGAATTTCTAGTGTAATAAACGCAGTATCGCAGACTTTATTTATTAATTAAAATACCAAAAAAATGACAAATAAAAATGTATCAAACTCTTTAAAAATTGCATTGGCTGATAGCTATGTTTTATATTTAAAAACTCAAAACTATCACTGGAATGTGACTGGACCCAATTTTCAATCTCTTCACATTATGTTTGAAGGTCAATATAATGACTTGTTCGCGGCAGTTGATTTGATTGCTGAGAGAATCAGAGCTTTAGGTGAAAAAGCTCCAGGAACATATGCAAAATACATCGAGATGACCAATCTTACAGAAGGAAATGAAGATCTTGACGCCAATTCTATGGTTAATGATTTGGCCGAAAGTCAAGATGCAATTGTCATAACTTTCACTAATGTCTTGAAAGAAGCTCAAAGTGTCGGTGATGAAGTGACGGCAGGAATTGCAACTGATCGTATTGAAATTCATCAAAAGAATGCTTGGATGTTGAAAAGTAGTCTTTAGTTTTTTTTATTACTAGTCGACATCTTTTTTGCTAATTTTAGCTATTTTTCAAAATAAGTTGGTAAATTAATTACCAACTTATTTCCTAATTCTTCATTATTGTAAAAATTAACTAATTCGGTTCGATTTAAGATAATGATTCGATAAGTTCAATTCACCTAATATTTCCAACTCAAATCTAAGTAATATTATGGGAAGGGCGGACATTGGTGGAGGGTGAGATGCTGATATGAAGAGCTATCATGTTAATTATATGTTAACAATATAGAGCAATAAGGTGTTTAAGAGCAGGAATAATGATAAATTTTCCACACCGATAAATTCAATTCTTTTGAGAAAAAATTGCTAATTTAGGATTTAAGAATCCTGACATATTCATCAAGGTCAAAACCAATTATTTGATTTTCTCCATCGTCAATAATAGGTCTTTTTATTATTGAAGTTTTTTCCATCATAATGGCAATTGCTGATTTTTCATCAGTTGGTTTTTGATCATCTTCTAGTTTTCTCCAAGTCATTCCTTTGGAATTAGCGATTTTTTCCCAGCCGAACTTTTGGACTAGTTTTTTTAGTTTTTCTTCGTTTACACCTTCCTTTTTGTAGTCAGAAAAATGATATTTTATTTCATTTTCATCGAGCCAATTTAGGGCTTTTTTGACCGTGCTGCAGTTTTTTATGCCATAAATTGTGATCATTTTAAAAAGTATTTATTGTGAAGATTCTGCGGGTGTTTTTTCTTGAGCTTGCGCTGCAGCTTTTTTGGCAGCTTTTCTTTCTCTCAAAGTTTTGTAGTATTGGTAGACGAATCTATTGTGATCTTTGAGATTGGTTGAAAAATTGTGTATTTTTCCATATCCAGAGGCGACAAAATATAGGTAATTGGTTGTTGGTGGATTTAGAACAGCTTTTATTGAATCGATACCTGGATTGCAAATTGGAGTTGGAGGTAGTCCATAGATATGATATGTGTTGTAAAGAGATTGGTTGTTAATGTCTTTACTTCTGATTCTACGCTCAAGGTCAGTATCACCAAAAGTGAAGGAATAGATGATTGTTGGATCTGATTGCAATTTCATGCCTTTTTTGAGGCGGTTGCTAAATACTGAGGCTATTGTTGGTCTTTCTGAGGGTGTTCCGGCTTCTCTTTCAACAATAGATGCTAGAATTATCGCATCTCTCTTGGTTTTTATTGGAATTGATCTATCTCGATTTTCCCACAATTCGTCTACTGTTTTGTTCATTGCATCTTTCATCCTTTTGATCACAGACATTTTGGTGTCGTTATAGGAATAAAAATAGGTTTCAGCAAGAAGAGATCCTTCTGAAATATTGGTTGGAAGGTGACCAATCAGTCCATGAGAATTATCAATGATTTTGAGTGAAGTATTGGTGGAAAGACCTTCGGCGATGGTTATTTTTCTAAATGAAACATAACCTTTGACCATTTTGTGCATGATTTTGTAGTAGGAGAGATTTCTTTCGAAGAAATATTCTCCATAGCGCACAGTTGGGTTGTAGCCTTTGACTATTTGTGAAATGTACAAAAATACATCAGGATTGCCGATAACTTCTTCTTCGTGAAGCTTATTGACTACTTGCCTAAGAGTAAGTCCGTTTTCAATGATAAATTTTTTATCTTGCTTGTTGTGGCTATTTGGTGCGTTAAAATACATCACCAAAGAGAAAATCGCTATTATTGAAATAAAGACGAATAGCGAAAATAATAGGCAAGTTTTATGGATAATGTTCTTGATCATTTAGGTGCTAAATTTTCTTAAACACTAAGCAGGAATTGGTTCCGCCAAAACCAAAAGAGTTCGACATGACGGTGTTGA
>JBLHSZ010000114.1:0-4049 GCA_047627095.1 Rickettsiales bacterium | reverse complement strand
TACTAAATTTTTTTACTTTTCTTTTGTGGGGGTGTAGCTCAGTTGGTTAGAGCGCCTGCCTGTCACGCAGGAGGCCGCCGGTTCGAGTCCGGTCACTCCCGCCACCCACTCATAAGGTTCAAATCTTTTTACAAGATCATCAAAAACTCCCGTGTCCGTCTGGCGTCCGCTAAATGACACTATTTTTATTTCTTCACTTTAAAAATCTTCCCTTCAGAAACCTAGATCTGTCTTCGCCCATCAAACATTTTTTAAATGAAAATTTATTGATAATGATCAAACCCTCCTGTTCAATGTTAATTACATGGCTGACAAATTGATTTGGCTTTTTTATTTTTGGCTCTTTTTCAAAATGAGTAGGTAAGTTCATTTCTCACTTAAAAAGTAATCTTGATCTTATTTCATTTCCATAAATCAACTTGCCTCCTAACCTCATCTTTGTTGCTTTTATTCTTTAATTTCAAAGCTCGCAATATCTAGATACAACTTCATTTTTAAATCAAATTTAAAAACAAAAATATTCCACTAAGAGAGAAGTTCATTTATGAAAATGGCATTACTCATAAAGATCACCTAATTTGAATGGCAGAACCTTATTTGTCATCATCTTATGTCCCACTTTGTCACCATCTTGTGTCCCACTTTGTCATCCTCGCGAAGGCGGGGATCCATAAGGCCTTTAGCAGAACTATTAATTTGATTTTTAGTTACAGACCCTATGGATCCACGCCTTCGCAAGGGTGACAAAATTGGAAGTGAGGATAATAAATCAGAGAATAAAGATGATATTTTACTAAGTGATTTGTGTTGAAGTTCGGGTTTGCAAAGACCGATCAGCAGGATTTCTTCCACTTCTATTCTTTTGGATTTCTAAATTATTTCGTCAATAACTATAATATTTGATCTGGATTTTAAGAAATTTGTCTCTTCTCTAATTTTCTGGACAACGTTCTTCTATGCATTCCCAAGATACGAGCAGATTTGGAAATATTGAAATCGGTTTCAACCAAAACTTGGTGAATATGTTCCCATTCGAGATTTTTTATTGAGGTTTTTTTGGTGGGAAGAGATTTTTCAATAGGGTTTGATTTGTTGTCAAAAGCGGCAATGATCATGTCAACATTGGCGGGTTTTGCCAAATAATAACAAGCGCCAGATTTTATTGCCTCAATTGTGGTGGTGATGCTGGCATATCCGGTGAGCATGACAATTTTTATGTTTTTATCAAATCCATGCAAATGCTTGATAAATTCTAGGCCCGATTCTCCGGGCATTTTCAAATCAACAACCGCCCTTGAAGGGTGGAAGGTTTTTAATGCTAAAATTGCTTCTTTGACATTTCTGGAGATTTTCACCTCATAGTCTCGACGCTCAAAAGATCTTCCCAAAGTGTTGGCTAGGGTTTCATCATCTTCAACAATTAAAATTGCTTTATAATCTTTCATAAATTTTTCATAAATTCTTGAGGGGAATTGTGATCATAACTTTTGCCCCCTTATCTGCTAAATTGCTTATTTTTAAACTTCCACCAACTCTATCAATAATATTGAGGGCGAGAAATAGCCCTAAACCGCTGCTGTTTTTTGTGGTCAAATTTGGCTTTCCAATCTCTTCGATAATTTTTTCATCGAAGCCCTTTCCCTCATCTTCTACAATGATTCTGACTGTATTTTCGGTGATATTGATGTCAATTAGAACAAAATTTGCAGATTCTTCCAAAGCATTGTCAAAAATATTAAAGAAAGCCTGAGATAATATATCGTCGAGAATAATTTGTTTTTGGGTGGCGCTATTAAAATTGTAAATCAGATTTTGTGGTTTTCTGGAGCTGCTCCATTCTGTCGTCAAATTGTCAAAAGCTTCTTTGATAGGGATGATTTTTGCTTCCTGAACTCGTGATTTTCCCGAAGATGAAAGTATTTGTGAAAGAACTTTTTTGCAATGATCAAGCTGTGATTCCACTATCCTGACATCTTCGAGCAAATCTTTACTCAGATTCATTTTTTTCCAATCAGAAACTAATACGCAAATTGTTGAAAGTGGAGTGCCAAGTTCGTGAGCCGCTCCAGTTGCCAGCAAACCCATGCGGACCACCCGCTCCCTTTCTATTGATTGTTGTTTGAGGAGATGATTTTTTTTATCTCCTTCTTTGAGGTTTTTGATTATTTTGGTAATGAATATGAGCAGCAGAATGGCGGCAAAAACATAACTAACCAACATTCCATGTAGATGAAGATTAAAGAAGTCTCCACTGTTGTGATTGTGAAAGGCATGCAGATCTTGGTAGTTAAAACTAAGCCATAGATAGCAAGCGATCGTGATGAATGCGACTAACCACGCATATAATGATCGCAGTAGAATTGCCCCGATAATTACTTGAAGCAAAAATAGAGAAATAAAGGGGTTGGAAATTCCGCCGCTCAAATAAATTTGGGCAGTCAGCGCCGCAACATCAAATAGAAGTTCAGCAAATAGGCTTTTATCGCTTATATTTTTATGTGTTTTGTATCGATAAAAACTAACGCAATTGACAATTGTCAGAACCAACAAAACCAAAAACATTGAAGTCAAAGGTAGGTAAATATTGAGTGTGTAATGAACAAAAAGAATAGTTGTCACCTGACCAAATATCGCAATTAAGCGCAGGTAAATTAGCTGTAGGAGATTTTTTTGGTTAATATTTTGATAAATTGTATTTTTCATATTTTGCATCATAGATAAACAAATCTTAAAAAGCGGCTTGGACAAATTGTCTCACTCGGCAATCTATTGTTGTTTTTGGGCTAGATCTTCCTTTAAATGAAACGCTCTTTGCACAACAATAATAAAATTATGAAAAACCCCAATTTATTGAAAATAATCATTTCTTCTCAATTTGTTTTGGGATTTTTCATCAATTTTGCCGCCAATGCCAGTGATTCTTACAATATCAGACCCGATGATCATGCTCCAATTGGCGTGATGCGCGATCATGTTCACAAAAAAGGCGAAATCATGACATCTTACCGCTTTTCTTACATGAAAATGCAAGGAGCTATTAGTGGTAATGATAAAGTTTCTTCAGCTGAAATTTTGAAAAAATACATGATGGCACCAGAAAAAATGGAAATGAAAATGCATATGGTTGGTGCGATGTATGGCTTTACGGACAATCTGACAATATCTGCAATGGGTATTTTTGTGGAAAAAGATATGAAAATGATTAATCAAATGGACAAAACTATTAACCGAGAAGTTTCTGGTTTTGGTGATACAAAAATTCAATCTATGTATCAATTCTTTAAAAACTCCAATAATCGTGCTCAATTTAACTTAGGACTCTCAATTCCAACTGGCAATATTAAACAGGAGCAAGAAGGCAGCAGAATTGTTTATGGAATGCAGCTTGGTTCTGGATCTTATGAGATACTTCCAGGAATTAGTTATAGCGGGCATCAAGATACTTATTCTTATGGCGCTCAAATGAATGGGGTGTTTAGATTGAATGACAATAATAATGATTATAAATTAGCTGATAGCTACAATATAACTGCTTGGAGCGCCAAGAAGCTAAATAAATCTTTCTCAATTTCAACTCGCCTTAATTACACAATAACTAAAAAAATCAAGGGCAGGGACAAAGATTTAAATATTATGATGAGCCCAACTAGCAAAGCATCGTCAACTGGTGGAAGAAAGTTAGATTTTTTAGTTGGTGCTAATTTTATTGTTCCACATGGATTTTTGAAAGGAAATAGATTGGCGATCGAAGGCGCGGTGCCAATTTATCAAGATCTCAACGCAACTCAACTGGCAGCAGATTATAAAGTTATTTTAGGTTGGCAGAAGGCTTTTTAGCAGCAAGAAGATTTTATAAAACTTAATTAATGGTTGACGGAAGATGCGTGACCCCTTTTTTTAGTGACCCTTTTTTTATTTGACCTTTTGACTAAAATCAAAAATGAAGCAGATTAATGACCATTATTTGTTGGCCCATGAAGAGTTTCCTTCAATAATCTGGAAAAATTCACAGAAAATCCTTCCAATTTTCTAATTGCAGTATTTGGCGC
>JBLHSZ010000113.1:0-4179 GCA_047627095.1 Rickettsiales bacterium | reverse complement strand
ATGCCAAGATTTAATCCGCGGGAAGAAACTAATGTTAGCGACAATATGGTAAGAAGAAGAGAAAAGATCAATGCTGACTTATGAATTCTCATGAAACCAATTTTGGTGCCAACTAAAAAGTTAGACAAAATTGATTTCCGTGAGAATTTCTTAAGCATTGTTTGGTAATTTTATTTAGAAGCTTTTGATTTTGCTGCCTTAGCTTTTTTAGCTAAGATTTTTTTATCTGCAGTTTTTTTAGATTTAACTACTTTTTCTTCAGTTGGTTTAGCGTCTTTGATTTTGCGAATTGCCGCACCAAGTCTTCCTAATTTTCTAGCTGCAGTTCCCATTTTAAAAACTTTCTTAGTAACACCTTTCATAAGCTCTGGCTCAAGAGCTTTGAATGCTACTCTTGCATTTGATTCATCTCTTGACGTGATTAAATCTTCAACTTTTCTGATAAAAGTTCTAATTCTGCTTTTTCTAGCTTTATTAACTGCTTCTTTTGCTTTACTTGATCTTAAAGCTTTTTTTGCTGAACTGGTATTGGCCATGTTTAAGGTATTTATTGGTAAATATTAATCGGTAAATTACGAAAGCGCAGCATAATAAATATAAATTATTACTTTACAAGATTGATTTTGTAATTTTATTAATTCCATTCATATAGCCGATTAAACCTTCTGGAACGTCAACTGATCCATCTTTATTTTGATAATTCTCTAAAATCGCCACGATTGTCCTTCCAACCGCAAGAGCAGAGCCATTAAGTGTGTGAACCAATAATGGTTTTTTAGATTCTGGAGTTTTATATTTTGCTTCTAATCGCCTTCCTTGAAAATCTCCACAATTAGAACAGCTAGAAATCTCACGATATTTATTTTGTCCAGCCATCCAAACTTCCAAATCATAGGTTTTTGTAGAGCAAAACCCCATATCACCACTACAAAGCAAAACCTTGCGATAAGGAAGTTTTAAACGACGCAAAATTTCACAGGCAATTTCTGTCAATTTTTCATGCTCTTTTGCTGATTCATCAGCAGTGGTGATCGCAACTAATTCAACTTTCTTAAATTGATGTTGACGAATCATTCCACGAGTATCTTTTCCTGCCGCCCCAGCTTCACTGCGAAAACAAGGAGTATAAGCCGTAAAACGAAGTGGCAATTCTTCCTCCTTAAAGGTCTTTTTAGCAACCAAATTGACCAATGAAACTTCCGCAGTTGGAATCAGCCAATAATCATTAGTAGTTTTGAAAGCCTCATCAGCAAACTTTGGCAGCTGACCAGAACGAAGCATCGCATCAGATTTAACCAAATTCGGCGGAGACATCTCAATATAACCAAATTCCCCCGCAATATCGAGCATAAGATTTGATAGAGCTCTTTCTAGTTTTGCCAAACCACCACTCAAAGTTGAAAATCGCGATCCAGACATTAAAGATGATTGTTCAAAGTCCAAAAGACCAAGATTCTCACCAACTTCAAAATGTTGTTTTGGGACAAAATCAAAAATCGGAACTTCTCCCCATTTCTCAATTTCCTGATTATCATTTTCATCTTTTCCAAAAGGAACTTCCAAAGATGGCATATTGGGAATTTGCAGTAGAATATTTTTCAATTGATCATCATAAGAATTATCTTCTAAGCTTTTTATTTCCAAACTAATTGATTTAGAATTTTCCATCAACTCATCTGCATTTTCACCATTCCTTTTCAAGACAGAAACCTTCCCAGCAATAGAGTTCTTTTGACTTTGCAACTCTTGTATTTTAGTGGTTATCAGACGTTTTTCTTCATCGATTTTTATCAGACTTTCAGCCCTAAATTCTTGACCTCGATTTTTCATCGCATCATCAAAAGCGTTTGGATTTTCTCTAATCCATTTAATATCTAACATTGATTTTATTGAGGTTGAAGTTTAGATTGCCTTGAAGTTATAAAAAGGAATTCTCAACTTCCATCTAAAATTTTCAATCAATTATTTAAAATGCATTTAGATTCAGTCAAACTTTCACAAGAACTCATCAAACACAACTCACCAAGCGGAGCCAATCTTCCCATATTAGAATTCCTTGCCAATGTCTTGGCTAATTTTGGATTTAAAAATGACATTCTGGGTTTTGATGGTGACGGTTCATATCCAGTTATAAACCTACACTCGATCTATAATCCTCGTGATTCAAAGAATATTTTCTACTTTGCCGGACATACTGATATTGTTCCAGAAGGTGATGAAAAATTATGGACATACCCTCCTTTTGAAGCAAAAATTGTTGATGGAATTTTGCATGGCAGAGGCGCCGTTGACATGAAACCAGCGATTGCATCATTTATAATGGCGGCGGCAAGTTTCATTAGAAATCATCCAAAAGCTGATTTTGGAATTGGCCTCCTTATCACAGGAGATGAAGAAGCTGATGGAGTCAACGGCACAAAAAAGATGCTTCAATGGCTTACAAAAAACAATATGCCAATTTCTGCTTGCCTTGTCGGCGAACCCACCAATCCAACCAAGCTCGGTGAAATGATCAAAGTTGGCAGAAGAGGAAGTGTGAGCTTTGAGCTAAAAATCATTGGAAAACAAGGCCATATAGCTTATCCGGAAAACTTTAACAATCCCAATACCACAATTGTTAATGTCTTAAAATTGCTAAAAGATCACAAATTAGATTCTGGAAATGAATTTTTTGATCCTTCAAATCTAGAAGTAACTAATATTGAAACCTCTAATGTCGGTGGAAATGTGGTTCCAGAAGATGTTAAATCTAATTTCAACATCAGATTCAATGATGAACACACTTCAGCAAGCCTAATTGAATGGGTAAATTATGTTTGTGATAAATCAGCTGGGAGATATGAATTAACCCATAGAATTAGCGGAGAATCATTTATCACCAAACCTGGAATTCTGAGCGAATGTGTTGCAAAAGCAGTCCTAAAGGAAACTGGAATGGATCCAGTTTTGAGCACAACTGGCGGAACATCAGATGCTAGATTTATCAAAGATTATTGTCCGGTTGTAGAATGTGGATTGATCAATAGAACTGCACATCAAATTGATGAGAATATTGCCACAATTGATATCCAAAAATTAGAAAAGATTTATTATTCTACTTTAGAAAAATACGGCTCACGTGATTCTTAAAGATCATTGGATTTTACCCTACATTTCTGAATATAAATTTAGGTCTAAATCATCCTTGTGAAGATCAGCTATTTCGATCACGGAAGTCTTCCTGAATTGACCATCCCAACTTCCCACTTTATCATCCTCATTCCTAAGTTTGTCATTCTCGCGCAGGCGGGCAAAGTGGGAAATAAGATGGTAATAATGAAATTCTGCCATCGAATTAGGTGACTTTTACAAGGACAAAGTGGGAAGTTAGGTAATATTTATAAGTCATCACCAAATGAGTTTTAAATAGATACAAAAAATATTGACTAATAAATCCCAACCGCACCTTCCTCATCTTGATAGTTTTTTGTCGGAACAATTCTTGAGTCTTCCTCAACCACATCATCTAATTTAAAGGCTTCAAAAATTATATCAACCTTCGGGGTTTCGGGGATTGGAGAAGCTCCTGTCTTACGATCAATCTTCACAAATTTCACTCCATTAGGAACCCTAAACGGAGTTGATGGCTTGTTTTTCAATGCCTTTTTCATAAAATCAACAAAGATTGGCAAAGCCGCTGAAGAACCAGATTCATATTTCCCAAGTGTCTTGGGAATATCAAAGCCCATATAAACCCCAACAACCAAATCAGGTGAGAAACCCACAAACCAAGAATCTATTGAATTATTGGTTGTTCCTGTTTTTCCACCAAGAACTTTTCTAACCGCCTTAGCCCTTCTGGACGTGCCTCTTTGAACAACGCCTTCAAGCATAGAAGTTATTTGATATGAGGTCACAGGATCAATCAACCTTTCTCGATCATCATATAAATCCGGAAGAACAATGCTGTTTTCATCAGAAACAAAACAATCTTCACAATCTCTAGAGTCCCTTTTGTAAATTGTTTTACCATTACGATTTTGGATTTTCTCAATAATTGCCGGATCAACTTTTTTGCCACCATTAACAATTGCCGCATAAGCGCTAACAACCTTAATAAGATTGGTTTCAAGAGATCCTAAAACACTCGAATAGATTGCCTTCGGTCTTTTAGCAATACCAAAACGATCAATCATTTCG
>JBLHSZ010000112.1:0-4224 GCA_047627095.1 Rickettsiales bacterium | reverse complement strand
CGGCATGACGAATAAAACTCATATCTGCGGATTTTCATCCAGCAAACCACATAATTATTCTTTCGATATCAAATCCTTAATTTTTTGTAAATCTTCCGCTGTATCTACTGAAAGGGGGTGGGAATCGACTATTTGTACGGCGATTTTCATTTGATTTTCTAGGGCGCGAAGCTGTTCCAAGCTCTCCCTTTTTTCCAGATTACTAGGCTTTAGGCTGACGAATTTTTCTAAAGCTGCTCTTTTGTAAGCATAAATTCCAATATGATGAAAATAATCACCTTTTCCGTGAGGAATTGGCGCCCTGGAGAAATAAAGAGCTTGACCTAGTTTATCATCATTTAAAGCCGCAATAGCTATTTTTACGACATTAGGATTGTTTATTTCTGTTTTATCACCAATCACAGATGCAACAGTTGCAATGTCGGCATCGCTCTTTATTGCAGCTTTAGCGGCGGAGATAATCACTTCAGGATCAATTGCAGGCAAATCACCTTGCAAGTTCACAATGATTTCAAAATCTTGGTGATTTGGGAGGGATTTTAATGCCGCAAAAATACGATCAGTTCCAGATGGAAGTTCTGGATCGGTTATTATTGCTGTTCCGCCAACTTTTTTAATTTCATCGGCAATTTCAGATGAGTCACAAGCGACAATAATCTCTCCTAAATTGGCTTTCTGAGCTTGCAAAAAGACTCTTGAAATCATCGGAATCCCCAAAATGTCTGCCAAAGGCTTGTTGGGAAGCCTCGTTGAGGCCAGTCTTGCTGGAATAATGATAAGAATTTTAGACATAATTTAAATTTAATTTGATTAGTTCTTGACTTTTTTTGCCTTGCAATATGTAATGCCCGCCTCGTTATTCAATCCCCTCTGATAGTTTATTGAAAACTTCTTTGGGCACGTAGCTCAGTTGGTAGAGCACCTGACTTTTAATCGGGTTGTCGATGGTTCGAATCCATCCGTGCCCACCATATTCGCATTTTCTGCTTGATCAAGCCCAAATCTCAAATTTTTCCTAAAAAACTACTTTATTTTTCATTTACTTGTAACGGACCTAAAATTAAGATATGATTGTTTGATATTAAAGTATTAACAACATGAGGATAATCTATGAAGCTTTTCTATAAGGTGATTTTTATTATTGCCTTAATTTTTACAATCCAATCATGCACTTTATATAGTACTGATCTTAATGAAATGGAAACAATAAACATATCATCAATGGATGATATTAAAAAAGGAAGGTCTTGTAGTGAAAACTTATTTGGTGGCTTCACTTTGCCATATTTTGGCGATACTGCAATTAAGCTAAAGGGCGATGAATCAGTTATTTCAGCTATTAAAGATGCAAAAATTAACAGTGTATATGCAGTTGATAGATTGGTAATTAACTATGTTCTTTACAGCAAGAGATGTACTGTTGTGTTTGGTAAATAACCATTTAGATGTCCTTTGCAATTTCTCTAAACTTTTTCCCACCGGAATCTCGATAGCAACCAACCTCTGATTTGTAGAATTTGTGCAGATCCATTTGTTTAGTGTTGCGATTATTGACAAATTTAAAAAATCCTGCCGTATTCTTTCCCCCAACAACAGAACTGTCCTCAATGCTGTAAAGCGGCATTATCCATCTGTTTTTCAAGTTAAACTGCATATTGCTCATTTCTCGAAAATCAAGGCGATAGGGATCGCTTATTCGATCAGCAATGATTGAAACTTTCATGTTCGGAGCGAACTTCATATTGCTGATAATTGATTTGGAGTCGCTGACATTGAGAATTATTTCGGTGTTCTGAAGATTTTTTGTGGCAATTTTTTGATTATTCCAAAAAGGACTATCTGGTGGAGAGGCAATAGTTATTGAATCGTCGCTGAAGTTGATGAGAACAAAAAATCCTTGCGAATATTTTGAAGTGTTTAATGAGGTGTTGAGCCAACGGTTTTTTTTGTTGGAAAAAATAATATTTCCCAGTTCAACATTACGATAATGACGCAAATCAATTGGAATCATTCTGGCGTTGTTTGGTGAATCTAAAACCGCTTCAATTATTTTGGAAAAAACACTTAAATCATTTAAAGCAGAATAGGTGGGAACGTTTATTTTTTGTCTTTTAGAAATTTCTTTTTTGCTTAATTTGGAAAATAAAGAATAGCGCAAATCCAATTCTTGGTCAATTTTGGAACAATCAGGTCTTTGGTGTTCCTTGGGAATGAAAACACAAGATTGCAGAAAAATAACTAGGCTGAATAGGATCAGTTTTTTCTTCATTTATCTCTTAAAACTCCATTAAATTTATCACTAACAATATCAATCACCTTTTGGCTGATGACGTCAATTTCTTCCCCGGTTAGAGTTTTATCAAATGGTTGAATTTGAATAGAAAGGGCGATGGATTTTTTATTCGTCCCGAGTTTTTCATCTTGATAAATGTCGAATAAATTTATTTTGGAAATTAGTTTTTTATCGATATTAGAAACTGTTTTCAATAAATCCCCAACAGCGATTTTTTCTTCCAAAATGAAAGCAAAATCTCTTTGAACGGGCAATAAATCAGAAACCGCGAAAGCCTTTTTATTGGATTTCTTATCTAGATTGATTGGAAGTTCTTCAATGAATATTTCAAAGGCGCAGGCTCTTCCTTTGACGTCAAATTTTCCTAGAATCATTGGGTGAATTTCGCCAAAATAGCCGATTATTTTCTTGCCCATTTTGATTTTTTTGCATCGAAATGGGTGAAAATAGTTTGGCGCTTCATCTTCTAAAATAAAAGATTGCGCAGAAAATCCTAGAGTTTCAAGACAGTCAAATAGATCTTTTTTGATGTCAAAAACATCAAAATCTCGTTGATCAGAATAGTGATTTTGGGTTTTGTTTTTACCAATTCTAATTCCACAAACATGGTTTTTTTGAGCTGAAGGAACAACATCGCTAAAAACTTTTCCAACTTCAAACAAAGATAAATTATCGGCTTTACGCATTTGGTTCTTGCTGATATTTTGCAATATTCCAGCAAGCAAGGTTGGGCGCATGTAGCTCATTTGGCTAGAGATCGGATTGATCAGGCGCAGTTCTGGTTTTATCTGAGTGAAGAGTTTGGAGAATTTTTCATCAATGAATGCATAGTTGATGGTTTCAGTGAATCCTGATCCCATCAATTTTTCACTGACTATTTCTAAAGCTGATTTTTGGATTTTATTGTCATTTGAAAATTCCAAAGGTTGGCTTTCTAGTTTGTCTAAACCGTGAATTCGAATAATTTCTTCGATCAAATCTTGATAAATTGTGACGTCTTTACGGCTGGTTGGAACCTCTACTTTCAGGTTTTTATTACCCATTTGTTCTATTTTGAAGCCAAGGTCTTGCAAGATTTTGGTGACAATATCTTTCTCAATTTCGATCCCGAGAATTTGTTTGATTTTTGTGAGATCAAAATCGATTTTTATTTTTGTCGCTTCATCGCTTCCAGCTTCAACAATATTGGAGATTTCTCCACCGCAGATTTCTAGAACTAAATTAGCGGCAACTTCTAAAGCATTTTTTGTATTTGAAAGATCGACAGAGCGTTCAAAACGATATCTGGAGTCAGATAGAATATTGAGCTTTCTGCCAGTTTTGGCAATGCTGTCTGAGTCAAAAGATGCTGCTTCTAAAAATATATTTGTGGTTTGCTCAGAAACGGAGCTTTCTAATCCACCGATAATTCCAGCAAGACCAATGACTTTGTCATTATTTTCGATGATCAATTCTTCATTATCTAGTTTGTAATCGAGATCTTTTAGTGATTTGAAATTTTCACCTGAAGCATTTTTTGCGACAATATTTCCTTCTAATCCATCTGCATCATAGGCGTGTATTGGTTGATTTTGTTGAATCATGACATAGTTTGTGATGTCAACAATGGCGCTAATGGAATTGGATCCAACTGCTTCTAATGAATCTTTTAGCCATTTTGGTGATGGTGCATTTTTGACGTTTTTAATAAAGAATCCGGCGAAATAATTGCAATCTTTGCTGATAATTTCTGTTTTGATTGGAGATTCAAAAGTTCCTTTTATTGGCTTAACTTCTGCAGATCTCAAAGTTCCAAGTCCTGAAGCTGCAAGATCACGAGCAATTCCAAAAACTCCCAAACAATCACCACGATTTGGCGTAACTCCAATTTCAATGATTGTCTCACCTTGTTTGAAAATCTGATTTATTTTGGTTCCAACTGCAATTTTTTC
>JBLHSZ010000111.1:0-4225 GCA_047627095.1 Rickettsiales bacterium | reverse complement strand
TCGAAGGATTGACCTGCTTTCCTTTGCTCAAGATTTCATAATGCAAATGTGGACCGGTTGATCTTCCTGTCGTTCCAACGTAAGCAATTATTTGTCCCTGTTTGACTCTAGATCCAATCCTCAGACCTCGAGCAAACCTACTTGCATGAGCATAGGCGGTGGAATATTCGGAATTGTGACGGATTCTAACATATTTTCCATAACTGCCTCTACGGCCGTAGTGAGTGATCTTTCCAGCTCCGGCAGCAAAAATCGGGGTTCCTCGTGGAGCAGCAAAATCAATTCCTTTATGCATCTTGGTGTATCCCAAAACAGGATGTCTTCTTCTTCCATATCCAGATGAGATTCTAGCTCCATTGATTGGCGTTCTAAGCAAAGATTTTCTGACACTGCGTCCTTTAGCATCATAATATTCACCACGTTTATTAGAAGTGTCCCGATACATCCCAATAGTTCTTATGCGCTTCAAATCGAGAGATGCAAACAAAATTTCTCCATCTTTAACTTTATTGCCATCTTCGTCATAAAAACTTTCGAACAAAATTTCAAATTGATCTCCTTTTCTAATGTCACGCTGAAAATCGACATCAAAACTGTAAAGATTGATCATATTGATCATAATTTTAGGAGAAACCCCAGCACCAGTTCCACTAACATAAAGACTGTCAGTTATCGTAGCTGCATATTTTACAACTCTTTTGGTCAGTTTTTTGATGATCTTTTTTGCTTCGTAAGAACTTCCTTTGCTGTTTTTAGTGCCTGAAATTTGAATATTTATTTCAGGAGATGGCGAAAAACGAACTTCTTTAATAAAAACCTTACGATCAGAATTTTGTCTAACAACTCTTTCTCCCAAACGATTTTTCTTTCCACCATATGAAATTTGAACTTGGTATTTAATATCAAACAGTTGACCAGCATTTATCCTCCTAGGATCGTGAACTTTCTTCACCTCATTCAAGATGACAAAAATATCCGATTCAAGCGCTCCAAGATCCAACAAAATCTTCAACAGAGTATCCCCTGATTTTATTCTTCTTTGAACGGTCTGAACCTGACTGAGGTTGAAACCAGAATAATCATCAGAGACTTTTATTTTAATTGGATTTTCATTAATAACCCGCTCTTGAGAAACCTTATTTTCTTTCAAGAAATATTCTAAATAGGCAAAGCCGTTGAATAAAACAAAGGAGGTGATGATTGAAATAGAAATTGGCCTAAACAAAATATGTTCAATTATTTTGTCAACAAAGCCAATCATTCCAATTGCAACATTTTGAAGCTTTATCTTTTGTTTTTGTAAGAAAGTATTTTTTTTCAAGGGAAACTAATTCTGATTTATTATTTTGCTAAAAAGTAGAAGCAAAATCATGTAAAAAAATTTAAGCGCCGCAGCATAATTAATATAATTTTAAAATAGAAATATTTTTTTCTTGCAACAATCGACATATTAGCTATTTTATTGCGCTCCTGTGTCTTCCCTGAACCGATTTAACTGAATTTAAATATGACCAAAAAAACTTCCGTGACCAAAAAAATCACAAAAGAAACTCCTAAAAAAAATATTAAAGTTGGCGGATTCAGCGCCGGAGACCATGCTTTCTACCCATCTCACGGTGTTGGAGAAATAACCGAAATTGAAACCTTGGAAATTGCTGGTGAAAAACTAGATGTTTTGATCATGTATTTTGCAAAAGAAAGATTAACCATAAAAGTTCCGGCAAATCAAATCATAAAAACTGGGCTTAGAGCATTGATTTCAAAAGACGAAATGAATGGTGTATTTGATATTTTGAAAAGCGGAGTTAAAAAACTAAAAGGAATGTGGAGTAGAAGAGCTCAAGAATATGAAGAAAAAATCAATTCTGGCAATATAATTTTGCTTGCCGAAGTTCTTCGCGACTTGACTCGCGACATTGAAGATGGAGATCGCTCTTATTCTGAAAGAATAATATACGAAACAGCAATTGACCGCCTATCTTTAGAATATTCAATTATCGCAACAATTCCATTTGAAGAGGCAAAGGAAAAAATAATTTCAACCGCAAAACACAAATTGGGATTAGCCGCTCAAGAAGCCAAAGCAATAAGGGATTCATTTGATGATGAATTTGATGACATCGAAGAATCTGATGATGAAGAGGAAGATGATGGTGATGAAGATGATGACAAATAAGATCAAATGTCTCAAAACTTAGTTTTAAAAAACATCAATAAATCATTTTTATCTGGCAAACAAGAAATAAATGTCATTAAAAATGCCAACCTATCCATCGAAAAAGGAGAATCGGTTGCTTTGATTGGAAATTCTGGTGCCGGAAAAACCACTTTTTTGCAAATAGCTGGTCTTTTAGACAATCCGGATTCTGGAAATATTATCATTGGAAATATTGATGCTTCAGGCGCAAATGACAAAACCAGAACCAATCTTCGAAAAAACCATATTGGCTTCATCTACCAATCACATCATCTCTTGCCAGAATTTTCGGCATTAGAAAATGTTGCAATGCCTCTATTGATCAAAGGAATAAACAAAAAATCCGCCTTCAAACAAGCGGGAGAAATTCTTGATCAAATTGGACTACAAGATCGACTAACTCACCTGCCATCCGAACTTTCCGGTGGTCAACAACAAAGAGTAGCAGTCGCAAGAGCAATCGTGACAAAACCATCACTTCTTCTAGCGGATGAGCCAACAGGAAATCTTGATTCAACAAATGCAGACAATGTTTTTGATTTGATCAAAACACTTTCCAAACAACATCAAATCTCCAGTTTGATTGTCACCCACAATATTGATCTTGCCAGAAAACTCGACAGAATGGTTGAAATTAAAGATGGAATATTAATTTAGATCTTATTGAATTATGTCTAATCGTCCCTCAACAATGCCCTTCTAGTTTATGTTGAATAGCATTCTCCATCAATCTAATAAAAATAACCTGATTTATTCTTAATATGAAAATAATTTTAGCTGAACCAAGAGGTTTTTGTGCAGGAGTAACTCGCGCGATCGATACTGTGGAAAAAGCATTAAAAAAATTTGGTGCACCAATCTATGTTCGCCATGAAATTGTTCACAACAAATTTGTTGTCGAAGATTTGCGCAAAAAAGGGGCAATATTTGTCGAAGAAGTCGCCGAAATTCCCAAAGGATCTTTAGTCATATTCTCAGCTCATGGCGTTTCTGACCAAGTTGAAACTGATGCAAACAACAAAGGATTGAAAATAATCGATGCCACCTGCCCTTTGGTTAGTAAGGTTCATCGCAAAGCAAAAAAATATGAAGATGAAGATTTTCAAATCATTTTGATCGGCCACAAAGGACATCCAGAAGTTGAGGGAACCAGCGGAAGAGTCAAAAAACCGATGATTTTAGTTTCTGATGAGAATGAAGCAAAAATTGTTCAAATCGAAAATACTGAGAAAATTGCCTATGTCACCCAAACAACTTTGAGCGTTGATGACACCAAAAAAATTGTCGATGTTCTAGAAGAAAGATTTCCACAAATGCAGCGTGGACTTGCAACAAAAGACATTTGCTACGCCACGCAAAACCGCCAAGATGCTGTTAAAGAACTAGCTGATCAAGCTGATCTTCTTTTGGTTTTGGGTTCACAAAACAGCTCAAATTCCAACCGTCTTCGCGATTTGGGGGCAGAATCAATCCCATCCTATCTCATTAATGGTGCCATTGATATTGATATAAAATGGCTAGAAGGAGTCAAAAGAATCGGCATCACTGCTGGAGCTTCCGCTCCTGAAATTTTAGTTGAAGAAGTTATTGTAAAAATAAAAGAACTAGTCGATGAAAAAGTTGAAGTTGAAGGAATGGATGGAATTGTTGAAAATGTCCAATTTGCCCTGCCAAGAGAAGTCAGAAAATAACCACAAATACAACGAGAATAGAATATTTCTTTTTCAAAATACGACCAGCGGTAGATCACAAAACTAATTTTTTCAAAAACACCAATGGTCTATCTCCCACATTTTCCGGTTCCAAATAAAAAATCAATCAGCGACAATTCTTGTGCAAAAATCCTACCAATTTTAGAGAGACTTGGCAATCCACAGGATAAACTTCCACCAACAATTCACCTGGCCGGAACCAATGGAAAAGGATCAACCGCCGCTTTTTTATCCAGCATTTTTACATCCGCCAATTACAAAGTCCATATTTTCACTTCCCCTCATTTGCATCATTGTAATGAAAGAATAGTCATTT
>JBLHSZ010000110.1:0-4239 GCA_047627095.1 Rickettsiales bacterium | reverse complement strand
GATTTTCATCCTAATATTAATATTTTTAATTTGTGTAATTGGGAAATAATTGGTAACAACTTCATTGACCAAAGAACTTAAATTTAGCTTCTTTTTTAACTATCTTATTTTCAGTATCAATTCTAGAGGTCTATTATTTTGCCTAACGCAGTCAATAAGTTCGTCAAATCTTGATGCAATCCTTCATTATTATTGTGTTTTTAATTAAAAACCCAGTTCTAGTTTTAATGACAGCAGGTAGATTTTGAAGTTCATGACAGAGAGATAGAATCTTAAAATTGGTTTAAGATCGTGTTAGTCAAAAATTAGGTTCTTTCGGGTTCTTGATCAGTACCTCTCTTTGTGGTAATGGAATTTCAATGCCACTGGCCTTGAATTCATCAAGAATGTCTATCATAACATCGCTTTTAGGTCCTTTTCTACCACTAGAGACGTCTCCGATCCAAAACAACACTACCAGTTCTATTCCGTAATCTGAAAACTCAGTCACGTAGCATTCAGGAGCAGGATATTTCAAACATCTGGGATGGTCTGAGGCGGATTTTAGAATGATTTCCTTAGCCATTTTGATGTCAGAATCATATGAGACTTTAAGATCTATGTCGATGCGCCCACGATTATTATTGTATGTCCAGTTGGTAACTTTGTTGGTAATAAAATCTTCATTTGGAACCATGATTTCTTTTCCATCAAAAGTTTCAACCAAAGTGTATCTACCGCTAAAATGAGTGATTGTTCCATAAGTAGCTCCGTCATCGAGATCAACCAAATCTCCCACTTCAACTGATTTTTCCAACAGCAAAATAATTCCACTAATAAAATTAGAGGCTATTTTTTGAAGACCAAAACCAATACCAACACCAATCGCACCACTAAGAACCGCAAAAGTCGTCATGTCCACTCCAAAAACCTGGAGAATGATGATAAATACGGCGAAATAGAGTGTGATGTCGATGAATTTAGAAATAATTCCTTTAGTGCTCGCTTTCAAATCTTTGTTTTTGGCGAAGTATGATTTGGTTTTGCGAGAAATAAGACCTGACGACCAAAAAACAACCGAAAGGATCATGAAAGACTGTATTGCGCTGTAAATTGAAATACGAATTTTTCCAATACTGATGGCAAATTGATCAAGAAATAGGATTGTTGGCTCTAAAATTCCTAGAATATTGAGCAATATTGCTGGGATTAGAAAGAATCCAACTAAATTAGCAATCAAGCTACTATTAAATAATATCCTCAAAAACCTCAAAAAGGTGAATAGGGTCATTAGTTGAATGCAGGAGAAAAATAGAAAGACGTCATCGAGGAAATTAGAGAGAACAACTGCGCCAATTGATAACACAAAAATTATCAAAATTGGCAAAAATAATGGAATAAAATAGCTGTAAAAAAAGCGACTCAATAGGTTGTTTGATCTCTTTCTTTCGGTGTCTTTGGGTGGAAAAAACTTCTTGAATATTTTGTAAGAAGCGATTGCAAAAACCAAACAAGCAATCACCGATATTGATTGCCAATAAAAATTGGTGCTTGAAAAAGCTTTCTCGGCATTTCCTAAAATATTGCCGAGTATTTGAGTGTCATTTTTCATGATTTTTTAAAATAAACAGATAATTTTATCTAATTCTTAATTTATTCGCCCTGCCCTGAGCTGTATCCTGGTTTTCCATCAAATAGATAGAGACCTTCATATTTAATGAAATCAATGTGGTTTTGAACACACATGTTCAATATTTCAATCAATTCTTGATGAGAAATTATTTTATTTTTATTAATAATGTCACAGCTGTTTTTTCCAGAAATTCCTTTGCCAATGAAACGTAAAATAGTTTGTCCTTTTGGATATTCAGGCTGATTGTGCTTGTCAATATGTGGCCACATCACCAGACCTTTAGCGGTGATAGTTTTGATTTCAAATTTTTCACTTTCCATGCTGTTGATTAAGGCAATCAAGTCTTCGAAATCATCCTGCCAATCAATAAACAAATCAAACCCAATGAGAGATTTTATTTCAATTTTGGTTTGTTCCGAGTCTATTTCATCAGCATATTTTTCAATTTGAGTAACTTTTTCATTCTCAAATTCAGATTTTGGAATTATTTTTGGCTCCAAACCAAGATTTGCAATCACAGCATCGCTGAATTCTTTGGTTCCAAGCTTTTGTTTACTAGTTTTGTCATTGTAAATATCTGGCGTGTGCAGACCATCTTCAATGGTTTTAAATAATGCATTTTGAATTTTATTTGCAATATCCGCCTGCCCCAAATGCACCAACATCATGATCGCGGCAGAAATTAGTCCAGTTGGATTGGCGATGTTTTGATCAGCAATATCTGGTGCAGAACCGTGAATTGCTTCAAACATAGCAAAATCTTTACCAATATTGGCAGATCCGGCCAGACCAACTGATCCAGAAATTTCAGCGGCAACGTCAGAAACGATGTCTCCATAAAGATTCAAAGTCACAATAACATCAAAAATTTCTGGCTTGGCCGCAAGTCTGGCGGTTGCAATGTCGATGATATAGTGATCTGTTTTGATATTTGGATATTCTTTTGCCACTTCATCAAAGATCTCATGAAACATTCCATCGGTTAGTTTCATGATATTGTCCTTTGAAAAACAACTCACTTTTTTGCGATTGTGTTTTTTGGCGTATTCAAAGGCGTAGCGAACAATTTTTTCACAGCCTTTACGAGTAATTATTTTCAGACATTGGTAAGATTCAACTGTTTGACGATGTTCGATTCCAGTATAAAGATCTTCTTCATTTTCACGAATGATCACCACATCCATTTTGGGATGTTTGGTGTCAACAAAAGGAAAAAGTGAAACAACAGGGCGCACATTGGCATAAAGTCCCAATTTTTTTCGGATGGTGACATTCAGACTCTTATATCCTCCGCCTTGGGGAGTTGTGATCGGAGCTTTCAAAAGTATTTTACTACTGTACAATTCTTGCCAAGCGGATGGCATTAGTCCCGAATTAAATCCTTTTTCGTAAATATTTTTTCCAACTTCAATGACATGAAAAGTGAGTCTGGCTTTTGCTTCTTTGAGAATATGCAAAGTAGCTTCCATGATTTCAGGTCCAATTCCATCACCAAAAGCAATGGTGATAGGGTCTATTTTTTTGGGAGTATTTTTTTGAGACATTGTCTTGGATGTGATTGAGGGGCTAAATAAGCATCCCATGCTAGTTTGAGGGCTATTTTTAATCAAGATTCTATTTTGTTAATTTGGTTAATTTTAACTAAAAAATCAATCTGACGAACGCTACCCGTGGGGCGTGTTTGTCAAATAAATTTTTCCCTACTTAACACTTCTTTACTTGAAACAAAAACTTTCCTAATATTCACTTCACCTAGAGCCATTCATTTCAATCAATAACAATGCTAACAAAAATAAAATCACTCATTAAAAATCAATATTTTATTGTTTTTTTACTAGGCTCAATCTCAGCTTCTGCCTTTGCTCCTTTATATTTTTTCCCATCAGCATTTATTGCTTTCAGCGGATTATTTTTGATAGCTAACCAAACACAAAGCAACAAAAAATCCTTTTGGATTGGTTGGTGGTTTGGATTTGGGCAATTCACCTTTGGACTTTATTGGATTTCTATTTCTCTTTTTGTCGATATTTCTCAATTCTTCTGGCTTCTGCCTTTCGCGCTATTTTTAATTCCTGCCGTTCTAGCGATCTACATTGGACTGACTTTGTTGTTGACTAATTTTATTTCAAAAAAATTATCGATTCTAGGTTGGAGAAAAATTCTATTATTAGCAGTAATTTGGACATTGTTTGAATATTTTAGAGGAGTTTTATTTACCGGATTTCCTTGGAATCTTCTTGGATACAGCTTTTTATTCTCGCTTTCGTTGTCACAAATTGCATCAATATTTGGAGTATTGGGATTGAGCCTGATTGCTATTATTGTTTATTGTGCACCGGCTTTGATATTTGAGATTAAAGATCAAAAAATAGGTTTATGCTTCAATAAAAATTCAAAAATATTTTTATCCCTAACCACAATTTTGGTTATTTTGATTTTATCGTTTGGAACAAACAGGATTAATAGTTTTGAAAGTGAATATTCATCCAATTCAACCTTCAGATTGGTTCAACCCAACACTAAACAAGAAAATAAATGGAATCCCGAACTTCGTCGTCAAGAATTTTTAGAAAACATCATTCTTTCCAGAAGGCCAGGATTTTCTGATGTCAATCATGTTGTTTGGT
>JBLHSZ010000109.1:0-4252 GCA_047627095.1 Rickettsiales bacterium | reverse complement strand
CATTCCAGTCGCCACAATAACCATATCAATCTTTGCGTTTTCACTAGAAATATTGGCAGCTGATTTGATGGATTCTTCATCCTCAATATCAATGAAGTGGGATGCTATTTTTTCATTATCGAAATCAGTTTTCGATCTGCTAAATGCAAATATTGATTTTGTTTTTTCATTTTGAGCCAATTGTCTGACAAACATTTCACCCAAAGATCCGCTGGCGCCAATTACGGCAATATTCAAATTTTCTTTTTGCATGTGATAATTTATTTAATTTTGGTAATTATTTTTTTACTACAAGAAATTAGACTCCTAAGTTGTCATCAATCTTAAAAAATAACTTTTATTGGATTGTTATTTTCTAGGAATATCAAGCAGAAAAACCTCATCGGCAGAATATTAAAAATATTTGATATTAATCATAAGAAAAAATTATGATTATCATAATTGAAATATATTTCACTTATGGACAAATTCGACTAAAGTCTATTTCAATGACTTGCAATAAGTTGCGAATCAAATCTAAATATTAGATCTTTGCTACGCATAGCAAAGATCTAATATTTAACTTTAAACTAAAAAATAATGTTAAAATATTGACCAATTAAAAGATTACCAATACAAACATATCATGAGGAATTTTTAGAGCTGTGGCTCAGAATTTATTAATTAATATCAAGGAACAAAATGAAAATAAGCAATCTAACAAAAACCGCATTAGCGGGCATTGTATCACTGACTCTCGCTCCAAATATGGCGATGAGCAATCCACATATGGGAATGGGAAAATCTCATGTATCACAAGCAAAAAATAATCAATTTTGGTGGCCTGATCAGTTGGATCTTTCTTCTCTTCGCGATCATGATTTGCGTTCAAATCCACATGGTGAGAATTTTAGCTACGCAAAAGAATTTAATAAATTGGATCTAAAAGCAGTCAAAAAAGACATCAATAAACTCTTAACAACATCTCAAGATTGGTGGCCGTCAGATTTTGGAAATTATGGTCCATTTTTTATTCGCCTAGCATGGCACAGCGCTGGAACCTATAGAACTCTTGATGGAAGAGGAGGTGGAGATGGTGGTCAAATGCGTTTCAATCCTCTTAATAGTTGGCCAGATAATGGCAATCTCGACAAAGCGCGCCGTCTACTTTGGCCAATTAAGCAAAAATATGGAAAAAGTCTTTCATGGGCCGATTTAATGATTTTATCAGGAACTGCTGCTTTAGAAAATATGGGTTTTGAAACCTATGGTTTTGCTGGTGGAAGAGCTGATGATTTTGAACCTGATTTAGTTTATTGGGGACCAGAAGTAAAAATGCTTGCAAGTGATCGCCATAAAAAAGATGGAAAATTGCAAAGACCTTTAGGCGCAACTCACATGGGATTAATCTATGTCAATCCAGAAGGGCCAATGGGCAAGCCCGATGCGCTCGCTTCGGCAAAAAATATTCGCACAGCTTTTAGCAGAATGGCGATGAATGACGAGGAAACAGTAGCATTGATTGCTGGTGGTCACACATTTGGAAAAATGCATGGCGCTCACAAACCAGAAGAATGTTTAGGCAAAGAACCTGCAGCAGCAAATATTGAGCAGCAAGGCTTGGGATGGAAGAATAAATGTGGAAAAGGCCATTCCGAAGACACAATAACCAGTGGATTGGAAGGTGCTTGGACTCAAGCTCCAACAAGATGGACTACATTGTATTTGCAGAATCTTCTTAATCTAGATTGGAAGCAAGTTCACAGTCCTGCGGGAGCAATTCAGTGGATTCCAACCGACAAATCGATGCACGAATCTGTGCCAGATGCTCATGTTTCAGGAAAGTACAATCCTCCGGTCATGACCACTGCTGATTTGGCGATCAAATTTGATCCAGAATATAAAAAAATTGCGGATCGTTTCTTGGCAAATCCTGATGAATATCAAAAATCTTTTGCCAAAGCTTGGTACAAATTAACTCATCGAGATTTGGGTCCGAAGTCCCGCTATTTAGGCAATAATTTTCCAGCCAAGCAGCTAATCTGGCAAGACCCAGTTCCAACCCCTGATTACAGAATGATTGGTCAGTTGGATCAGAAGAATTTAAAGAAAAAGATTCTCGAATCAGGTCTTAGTGTCTCAGATCTTGTTCAAACAGCCTGGGCTTCCGCCTCAACTTTCCGCGCTTCCGATATGCGTGGTGGTGCTAATGGAGCTCGTATCATGCTTGAACCGCAGAAAAATTGGCAAGCCAACAATCCTGTGCAATTGGCAAAAGTTCTCGAAAAGTTAAAGGAAATTCAGAAAGAATTTAATGATTCACTAATAAATAACGTCATTAACAAGAAGGTTTCAATGGCAGATCTCATCGTTCTTGGTGGTTCTGCAGCGATTGAGAAAGCTGCCAAAAATGCTGGAATTGAAGTTGAGGTTCCATTCCTTGCTGGTCGCGGCGATGCATCTTCCGATCAAACAGATGTGAAATCTTTTGCATTGCTTGAGCCAAAAGCGGATGCATTCCGCAATTATTTCGATCAGCAGGAAAGCTATCAATCTCCGACAAAAATGTTGGTTGATAAAGCAGATCAACTCAATTTGACAATACCAGAAATGGTGGTTCTAGTTGGCGGAATGCGAACTTTGGGTGCAAATTCAGACAATAGCAAACATGGCATATTGACCGACAATGTCTCCAATTTGAGCAATGATTTCTTTGTGAATCTCATGGACATGTCAACCAAGTGGCAAAAACACCAAAAGAAAGGTTTGTATGAAGGTGTGGATCGCAAAACCAATAAGGTCAAATACACAGCGACTTCAGTGGACCTTATTTTCGGATCAAACTCCGAACTTCGGGCTATCGCCGAAACATATGCTTTTGAAAATTCTCAAGCTCAATTCACAAAAGATTTTGTGAAAGCTTGGGTAAAAATTATGAATGCGGACAGGTTTGATGCGAAATAATAATTTTTTCAATGTGATTAAAAACCGCTAGATATTGATTTATCTAGCGTTCTGCAAGGAATAGATTTTTATAGAAAAAGGCAGTTTATTGGTAGAAACAAGATTATTTCAATCTCAACAAAACCTCATTTCTTTTGAGGAAAGGAAATGTCCAAGGCTGATTGTAATAAGCATTAACCGGATTTTCCAAATCCACTTCAATAGAATTTTCTTTAATCACCCCTTCGAGAATTTTTTGGTATTTATTAAAATTCTTATCCGTAGATCTTCCAGAAAATCTTATGGCAATGAATTTAACATTTTTAAGATACTCAATTTTAATATTTTTATTATTTGGCTTAGGAATATTATCTTTATCAAAACTTCCCGGCATCACAAATGACATGGTTTTTTGATTCTGAATATTTTCCTGAAAAACCGGTGTTGTCATTTTTATTTTTTGATCTTTATCATTTTCACCAGAGATAAATTTGAATAAGGATCTAAAATTATTATTCTGAGACTCATCCACAGCCGAGATCTTCATCAAAAGCAAATCCTCATATTCCCTAATTTCTATTTTATCGGATAGAGTTTTGATGATTTCATATTTTGCAGTTTCATAGGACATGGCAACATTTGGAATGATTAAGAATATTAAAAATATGATATTTTTCATGAGAATTTCTAAATTAAGTTTTAAATTATTAGAATTTTTATCCCCTCTTTGCATAAAGGAAAAGTAAATTTTACAATAAAATAATTTCCAGGTCTAATATTATCAACAATTTTTTATCTAAAAATTCTCAAAACATGGAAAACCAGATCTAAAATTATGATATTTTATTTGGCTTTTTTGATGAGATATCAATAGATTCAATTCCTCAATTTTGTCCACTTCAATTTATTGCATCTGAGCTTTAACTCATTTTCAGAACAACTCAAAAACTATGGCTAGTCACGATATTGATTATCAAATAATTGGCTCAGGATCTCAATATGCTAAGATCACTCTCGATCCTGGAGAAACCGTAATTTCCGACTCTGGCGCCATGGTTTATGTCGATGAAGGAATATCTCATAAAGTGAAGATGGGTGATGGATCCAACCCAAAAAGAAGTATCATAGGAAAAGTATTCTCTGGCATTAAAAGAAGAATATCGGGAGAAAATTTCTTTTTAACTCATTTTCAAAATGAATCTACCAAAGAAAAAACAATTGGATTCGCAGGAAATTTTCCCGGAAGCATTGTTGGAGTTGACCTAAAAAAAGTTGGCGGATCACTAACTTGTCAAAAAGATGCATTTTTATGCGCTGCCTATGGAACCAA
>JBLHSZ010000108.1:0-4252 GCA_047627095.1 Rickettsiales bacterium | reverse complement strand
ATTTATTCCACCGCCCTGCCCCCATCAGCTTTGGCAGCAAGTTTAAAAGCAGTAGAAATTATTCAAAAAGATCAAGAATTGGGATTAAAAGCCTTGGACAATGCTCAATATTTTTGTAAATTGATGAATCTTCCAAAACCTCAATCCACTATTGTTCCAATGATTATTGGAGATTCCGCTAAAACCTTGGAAATTTCAGAAAAACTAAAAAAATCCGGATTCTTGATTTCAGCCATTCGCCCACCAACTGTTGAGGAAGGAAAAGCGAGACTTAGAATTACTTTTTGTGCAAATCACAAGAGAAGTCAGATTGATAAATTAATAAAAGCAATAAATGTTAGCAAAAATTAAATATTTTGAAGAAGGAATAGTTTCGACGATCAAAGCAATAACAGCGATTGAAAAATTGGATATCGATTTTGATGTGCCTGATCTGGATTTTTCTGCAATCAATTCAGAATCTTTTCGAAAGAAACAAATTTCACTTCCTCAAATTTCCAATCAAAATGATTTTGAGAAAGCTCGTGCCTTTGGAGATTTGGCGGCGCTTTATTTGAAGTTTAACAACCGCAAGATTCGCCAAATATTACCAGATGAGGATTCACAAAAACTATTCGATAGTTTTGAGAAAATAAGGATAATAAAGCAAGGTTCAGAATCATTCAAAGGAGCCCAGTCAAACATTGAGCCGCTCATAGATAAAGAACTAGAAACAATTACGGATTATTCTTTTTTGCCATTCTTGATTTTAGATAACCCAGCTTTGCAGACCAGAATTGAAGGTTTTAAGAAAATCACCAGTAAAGATCTTTTGAAGAAAATTGATCAGCTCAATGAACTAAGCTTTAATCAAGAGAAATTTGCACAAAAATCTTTAGAAATTATTGAGTTTTTGAACGATCAGAAAAATGATCAAGGCCAAGAAGATGGAGAGTCTCAAGATAAAACACAGCCAGAACATCAAGATAAAGAAAATGAAGATCAAAATAACAATGAGGAAAATGTTGAAGCCGAAGTAGAGATAGACAAATCAAAAACATCCGATCAAAAAGATGGAGACGGATCTTCTGTCGATACAAAAAATGCAAAAATATTTGAAGAGATAGAGCAAGAAATTCTTGGTGAAGATGAAATTCTGGACCTTGGAAGCAATGACAGCAAAATCAAGTTTGTTCCTAAATACAAAATTTTTAGTAAGAAATTTGATCAAATAGTCAGAGCCGATGATTTGATGAATAGGGAAGAATCAGATAATCTGCGCAATCAGCTTGATTTGAAAATAGCAAAATTAGATCGAATCTCCAAACAACTCACCGCCAAATTGAAGCGCAAATTGCTGGCAAAAAAGCAAATGTTTTTCGAATTTGACAAAGAAGAAGGAATTCTGGATGCCAAAAAAATTCCTCAAATCATCATCAATCCTCTTTCCAAAAACAACTATTTGACCGTCCAGGAAAATGACTATCAAAATACTATTCTGTCAATTCTGATCGACAATTCAGGATCAATGCGAGGAAATCCAATAGTCATGTCAGCAATGGCGGCAGAAATTATCGCTAAGATTTTTGAAGGATTTGGCATTAAAACAGAAATATTAGGTTTTACAACTGTCGATTGGCGCGGTGGAAAATCACGAAAATTGTGGGAAGAAAGTGGTAAACCAGAAAACCCCGGAAGGCTTTCTGATGTTCGCCACATCATCTACAAGCACGCCAATCAATCTTTCAAAAAATCGAGAAACAATTTGGCGCTGATGCTAAAAGATGGAACTTTGAAAGAAAATATCGATGGAGAAGCTTTGGTTTGGGCGACAACGCGCTTGAATAACCGAAATGAAAAACGCAAAATTTTGCTAGTGATTTCCGACGGAACGCCAGTAGATGATGCTACTAATTCCAATAATGACAACGATATTTTGAACGATCATCTACATCAAACCATCGCTCATTTGGAAAAACATTCAAAAATAGAAATCGCCGCAATTGGTATTGGACACAACGTTGGTGATTTTTATCAAAACTCAATTTCAATAAAAAACATTGAAGAATTGGGCGATGTCATGGTGAATAAAATTTGTGATTTGCTTTAAAATTTCCGCATCTTCATTTCCCACTTTTCATCCCCACTAAGGCAATAATCCATGAGGTAGAGACGCAAAATCATTATTTTAGTTTGTGCTTAAGTCTTAATGGATCCTTGCCTTAGCGATGATGACAGATTGTGGAATGATGGTTATGATTAAAAAATCACGTTGTCTAATTAACCAACTTTTACCAATGTGACAAATTGGAAAGTGGGATGTCAACTTCGACTAAAAAAATGTTAAAAACTCAGACTAAAACCACAAATTCATTGACATTTTCCCAAAATTATAAATATTGATATTGATTATCAATCTCAATTTGGCGATTTGCCATTAGCTGTTATTTATTCCAAGTGTTAAAAGAAGACAAATCATCTTTATTGCTGGCCGGAGTTGCGCATTTATTGTTGTTTTCGTTATTTTTTAACTTTGACGAGAGCAACCCCGACCAAGCACCAACAATTTCTTTTAATGTCGTGACCACCGATGTGACGATGGAGACTGGTCAAACTTTGACACAGTTAATCAGTAAACCAAGCACAAAACCGAAAAAGAAGATCCGAGGAGAAGGTTCGATTGAACAAAAAGAGGATGAAAGTGACGAATCAATTAAGCAAAATGTGGCGATCTCAAACAATTCATCGGCAATTTTTGATGCTGCCTATTTGAACAATCAAGCGCCAAACTATCCGTCCATGTCAAAATCTTTGCAGGAAGAAGGGGAGGTTTTGCTGGAAGTTGAAGTTGATTCTTTGGGAAATGTTCAAAACATAAAAGTTAAAGAATCTTCAGGGTTCAAAAGACTAGATCAGGCCGCAATGAAGGCGGTAAAAAATTGGCAATTCGTTGCTGCCAAAAAAAATAATCAATTTATTGCATCAAAAGTGCAAGTTCCCATCAACTTTATTTTAGAATAATCATGGAATACAACATTTCACATTTTTGGTCAAGCGGAGATTCAGTCATTCATTTGGTAGCAATCATCCTAATAATAATGTCCGTCTTGAGCTGGACACAGATCATCCGCAAATCCTACCATTTCTTGCGTCAAAGAAAAATCTTAAGCGCATTAGATAGCTTCTGGCAAGAAGTCACTATTCGCAAAGCGGCAGGCACTTTGAGTATCGAAATTGGCACCAATAATTCTTTTTCAAATCTAGCAAATCAAGCAGTTGAAGCCACTGAACATTTTGACGAAGATGCTGACAATCACATCGAGCATGGTTTGAATCGAGGTGAATTTATCACTAGAACTTTGCGCCAAGGGATAAATCGCGGCACAACAAAGCTCGAATCTGGATTGACAATTCTCGCCTCCATCGGCGCCATTGCGCCTTTTGTAGGACTATTTGGAACCGTCTGGGGAATCTACAATGCTTTGATCGGAATTTCAGCAGAAGGATCTGCTAGTCTGGATAAAGTTTCAGGACCAGTTGGAGAAGCTTTGATCATGACTGCCGCCGGTTTGTTTGTCGCAATTCCTGCAGTTTTGGCCTACAATGCCTTCGTCCGCTTGAATCGTTTAGAACTAATGGAACTTGATGGTTTTGCTAATGATCTTTATTCGTTTTTGAATAACGGCATAAAAACTTCCAAAAAAGGAGGTAAATAATGTCATTTGGCGGATTTACAAAAGAAAGCAATGCTCCAATGAGCGAAATAAATACCACTCCTTTGGTGGATGTGATGTTGGTTTTATTGATCATTTTTATTATCACGGCACCAATCATCACCGGAAATATTGCCGTCAATTTGCCTAGTGCCAAATCGACCAACTCTCCCAAAAAAGATGTTGTCATCAATCTTAGTTTGGATGAAAAAGGACAGTTATTTTTAAATGATCGCCTGATTGATGAAAAAAACTTGGTAGAACTTTTGAAAAAAGAAGCGGCCAAGAACCCCAATACCCAACTCAGATTAAATGCCGATCTCAACACCAAATATCAAAAAATAACCCAAATCATGTCCAAAGTAAATCAAGCCGGAATCACTAAGCTTGGATTTGTCACCAAACAAAAATAATTATTAGTTAAGAAAGATTAAATTTAAAAAATACGATCAGCACATAATCAATTATCCATCAAAAATATTTTGCAAAAAACTTTCAAGAGCATTAGAAACACTTCTTTTTAAAAAGAACTCTTTTCAAATAAAATTTTCAAAATGCTT
>JBLHSZ010000107.1:0-4323 GCA_047627095.1 Rickettsiales bacterium | reverse complement strand
GATTCGGCAGTCAAATCAACATCAGAACTTTCAACGCCCGATATAAATCGATCAATCGCAAAAGAATGAGTGTTAGAAAACAGAAGATATATAATTGTAAAAAGAAAGCGGGATATGGTGGGTTTTAACATATTGGGTGTAATGGTTAATTATGTGGTGATACAAAAAACTAGGTCGATTTATGATGGAGAATTATTCTTCCTTTAAGATTTCCAAAAATACGTTGATAATAGCTGCGCATGTTTAAGGATGCGTATAAAGACAGCATTGAAATAATTGAGATCCATAATCCTTTCGGACCAACAATTTGCATTGTTGCTCCCGTAAGAAAGATTCCACACATATTCCCAATTAAACAAATCTTAGCAAAAGCACTATTAACCGCAAGACGCTGAGTTGGTTTATATTTTTCATTAATCAAAATTAGAGCTGGAAGCTTGATTCCAATTCCAAAACCAAAAAGAAGAAATAATAAAAATGCAATGATCATAAAATCCTGAACGAAAAACAAACATATTGCGCAAACAAGGGATGATAAAGTGGAGATCATCATCAAAAATCGACGATTGATTACATCAGTAATAAGACCCACTGGAATTGAAAAAACAGTTCCAAACAATAAAATCGAAAATAATATCGATGCCCTACTCACTTCTAATCCAATTTGAATTCCATAAATTATCACAAAAGAACTAGCGGCAGCTTGAACATAATTAAAAGTAAAACCACCAAACATAATTTTGGGAGAAATTTTTATATATCTCATCATCCCAACTTTTTTACCTTCTTTAACAATATTGTTAACATTTCTAAACAGCAACATTGGCAGCATTGAAAATATATATAGCGTGGATGCAATTCCATAAGGCAAAAATCCATCCGTTCCAACATAGTTCAAAGCAAGAGCACCACAAGAATTTCCCAACGCCATCAACATTCCACCGATTGAGACTATAATGGCTTTGTGGCGAGGAGGAGATATTTCAAGAGTTATTGTTTGTCTAATGATAGAGAAAGAAAATAGCGCGGCTCCAAAAATGAAAATAATAAATATCCAAACGAAATATCCGAAATATTTATACATGCAAACAACCATAATTGCGGCAATTACACTAGTGATTTGAATGGTTCTAATTACTCCGATTTTACGAGCAACAGCTGGAATATATTTGGCAAAAAAAACTCCAGCGAAAATTTGAGTTGCCGCTGAAATAGATATTAGTATTTCACTGCCGACGAATTTATTCATCTTTAAGGCAACCAAAACCATGGTCATGCCAAATGGCAGTGAAGAAAAGAAAATTGAGGAATAAACAGAAAATAAATTAACGGCAAGCCGTTTTTGGTCACTCATAGGGTTGGTGTGGCGGTGTAGTAATTTTAATATTTAATTTGTCTCAACCATTTTACGAACATCACTTAAATGTCCATTAATTGCAGCGGCAACAGCCATTGCAGGGCTAACCAAATGGGTTCTTCCACCCCTTCCTTGTCTCCCTTCGAAGTTTCTATTGGAAGTAGATGCACATCTTTCGCCATCTGCTAATTGATCAGAATTCATTGCTAAACACATTGAACATCCTGGTTCACGCCACTCAAATCCAGCTTCGATAAAAATTGTATGCAAACCTTCAGATTCAGCTTGTTCTTTGACCAATCCAGATCCAGGAACCACCATTGCCAATTTGATATTTTTAGCAATTTTCCTCCCCTTAGCAACTTTTGCTGCCGCACGAAAATCTTCGATTCGACCATTGGTACAAGAACCAATAAATACTTTGTCAATTTGGATTTCTTCTAAAGGAGTTCCAGATTCCAAACCCATATATTCTAACGATCTTTTAACTGCCGTTGCTTTTCCTTCATCTTTAAAGTCTTTGACGAATGGAACACTAGAGGTTATCGAAAGAACATCTTCAGGGCTAGTTCCCCAAGTAACCTGTGGAGCAACATCATCAGCATGCAAGACGATTATTTCGTCATAAAAAGCACCATCATCAGATTCTAAAGACTCCCAATATTGGCGCGCTTTTTGGAAATCTTCACCTTTAGGAGCCAAAGGACGATTTTCTAAATAATCATATGTTATTTGATCAGGAGCAATAAGCCCAGCTCTAGCACCAGCTTCAATTGCCATATTGCAAATGGTCATTCTTCCTTCCATTGACAAATTTCTGATTACATCACCTTTATATTCAATCACATATCCAGTTCCACCAGCGGTTCCAAGCTTACCAATAACTGCCATGGTAATATCTTTTGCAGTAACTCCAAATCCCAGTTCTCCGTCAATTTGAACTAACATATTTTTAGCTCTTTTTTGGATCAAAGTTTGAGTCGCTAAAACATGCTCTACTTCCGAAGTTCCAATTCCAAAAGCAAGGGCACCAAAAGCGCCATGAGTTGAAGTATGAGAATCGCCACAGACAATAACCATTCCTGGCTGAGTAAGCCCTTGTTCCGGACCTACAATATGAACAATTCCTTGTTTTTTATCATCTAAATCAAAATATTTGATGCCAAATTCCTTACAATTTGCTTCTAATGTTTCGACTTGAATTTTTGAAGTTGCATCTTTGATACCAGCAGTTCCATTTCCACGGTCAGCACTTATTGTTGGCACATTATGATCAGCAACTGCCAAATGAGATTTTGGGTTATGAGGTTTTCTTCCAGAAATTCTAAGTCCCTCAAATGCTTGAGGAGAAGTTACTTCATGAATCAATTGACGATCAACATAAAGTAGCTGGCTAGATCCGTCATCATCAATTAAGTGAGAATCAAAAATTTTGTCGTAAATAGTTTTAGCAGTCATTTTGTATTTTTTGTTTTATGAAGAGTATTAAAAAGATGTTTATGAATCAAAAAAAAGCCCAAAGATAAAAAATCTAAGGGCTTTTTTCGGAATCTTAAAATTTTTTAAAAAATTATCTTGAATAAAATTCTGTAATTAAATGTGGTTCCATTTCACAAGGATATGGAACTTCAGCAAATGCAGGTCTATCGATCAATTTGATAGTTCTGTCATCAGAATTCAACTCTAGATATACAGGGATATCTCTTTCTTTTTTTTGCAATGAATCAATAACGATAGTAAGTTCACGAGATTTCTCTCTAACTTCAACAACGTCACCAATTTTCAAACGATATGAAGGAATGTTAACTATTTTACCATTAACCATAACATGTTTGTGGTTAACAAATTGTCTAGCAGCAAAAACAGTTGGTACAAAATTAGCGCGATAGACTACAGCATCCAATCTACTTTCAAGCAAAGCGATGAAGTTTTCACTAGTATCACCTTTTGTTTTTGAGGCAGCACCAAACATAGTTCTGAATTGTTTTTCAGAAATGTTTCCGTAGTAGAATTTTAGTCTTTGTTTTGCTTTAAGCTGAATTCCATAATCAGTTGGTCTAGTTCTAGAGTTTGCTCCATGCTGACCTGGTTTGAAATTTCTTTTAAGAAAAGGATCTTTTGCTTGTCCCCATAGGCTTACGCCTAATTTTCTGCTGGTTTTCTTTTTAGCGTTAAGTCTTTTGGTCATTATTAATTTTAGTTATTGTGTAATTAAAGAAGGCGAAAAATATAGTTAGAACTATTATTTTGTCAATTGTTTTTAGATTTTTTCTTTCTTGGATCCAGATAGAGCAATATTGGAGCTGAAATATAAATTGAAGAATAGGTTCCAACAATAATTCCAAAAAATACTGCAATACTAAAACTTTTCAAAGCTTCACCACCAAAAACTATCAAAGCAATGAGAGATAGCAAAGTGGCCCCAGAAGTCAAAACGGTTCTACTTAAAGTTGAGTTTAAACTTAGATTGATCAGATCAGAAAGATTAGCTTTTTTATATTTATGTAAGTTTTCACGAATTCGATCATAAATAACCACCGAATCATTAATTGAATACCCAATAATAGTCAGGATTGCCGCAATTGAAGTAGCGTTGAATTCCAATCCAGTTAGTGCAAAAAGACCAAAAACCATAGTTGCATCGTGAAGCAACGCCGCAATAGCACCAATTCCAAATTGCCAATCAAATCTGATCCAGATATAGATCATGATTGCAGCAAAAGAAAAAAGTAATGCCATTATACCTTTCTTAATTAGCTCTTTACCAATTTGAGGTCCGACAAAATCCACCTTACGATATTCAGTGTTGGGGAAGTTTTGATTAATTATTTGTTTGATTTGCCTGATGGTTTGAGCCTGATCAATATTTTTATTTTGAGAAACTTTGATCATAAAATTTCGATCATCAAAATTCTGCAAGCTAATTTCACCAAAATTATCATTACTTAATAGATTTCTGACTTTGG
>JBLHSZ010000106.1:0-4334 GCA_047627095.1 Rickettsiales bacterium | reverse complement strand
ATTTCAATCTTTTTTGCTACTCTATTTATTATCGGTGGATTTGGGATTCAAAATATTGATCAATCACTAACAATAAACCTCCTCAATCTTCCCAATGGCTTTTCTTTCGACCTAGCTCTTCACTCTTCCTCGTTTTTACTCATAGAAATTCTGGGGTTCTTTTGGCTGATGCTGGCGGTTTATTCAAGTCGATATTTTTTGATCAGCGAGGATCTTCACAGAACAGCATTTTGTCGGAAAATATTGATTATTGTTGGATTTTTATCGGCAATCATTTTGAGTAAAAATCTAATCACCGCTCTGCTTTTTTACCAGCTATTGGCTCTGACCTTGTTTCTTGTTGCTAAAAATCACTCCCCTCAAAAAAGCATTACATCAGCGCAAAACTTTGGTTTCTTTGCTCTTGCAACCTCGTCAATGATGTTTTTGTCGGTGGCACTGATTTTCAAAATATCTGGTCAAAATGATTTTATTTTGGGAGGGTTTTTTGATAAATCTCAAATGTCGATTGGGCATTTTAGTTTATTGTTGTTTTTCTTTGCCATCTCCATTTTTAGTATTGCTTTTTTGCCCGTCCATTTGTTGTTCAATCGGATCTATTCTTTGAAACCGCCAACATTAATCCTGATCTTAGTGAGTTTTGGATTTGCTGTTCTTATTTTGTTCTTCAAAATCATCACCAGTGTTTTTGGAATCAAATTCTTCGCCGATCTGTTTGGTCAAATCAATCACTACAATTGGATTACTATTGTTTTAGGGCTCAATCTTTTTACTTCAATCGTTTTGGCGCTTTTATCCTCCAATCTAAAGAAAATCCTGACTTTGCTATTTTACAATCAACTTATTTTGGCGATTATGGCATTTTTGACCTTCGGTCTTGGCTACAAACAAATGCAAATCGTGATGCTTTCTTTTGTATTTGGTCAGATCCTGATTTTCATTTGCGTGGGCAATATCAATCTTTATTTGAGAAATTCAGGCGCAAAATCCTTGAGCGGAGTTGTTCGCAAATTACCAATAACAAGTTTGGCTTTTGTTTTTGCATTGTTTGGCTTTGCCGGATTGGTCCCGGCAATTGGATTTGTTGAAAAATATTATTTATTCAAAAATATTTGGCAGGATGAAGCTTGGATAAGCGCTGCAATTTTGATCATAAATGTTTTATTTTGCCTGCTTTGTGCGGCCAAAATAATTTATCCGATGATGGGAAGATTAAAAAAAAGTGATGATTATGATTTTCAAATAATAGCTAAAAATGAAGCTAGAAGAATTGAGTGGAATTTCAGTTTTATTATGCCAATATTGGCAATTATGCTGATGATGTTTATTTTCTCGTTCCCACAAATAGTTAATTTATTTATTAAATAAAAATGCCATAAAATATGGAAGAAGCTAAAAAACAATATGAATTGTCGAGTGCGGAAACACTTTTTAAAAAATCATTTGCACTTTTTGAAGCAAAATTCAAAACATTATTAGGAATAATTTTAATCAGTGTCGTTATTCAAACACCACTTCTTTCTAAGGGGATGATTCCCTCTGACAGACCATTTTTGTTTCTGGTTGTTAGTTTAACAACTATATTTTTCTCTTTATGGAGCTCTTTGGCATTATTTTATGTTATTGTGGGCAATAAAGAAGGGGTTGGATTGAAGGAGGCTTACCGACGCAGTCTTAGAAAAATACATTCCTACTTTTGGATATCTATCTTAGTTGGTGGATATTTATTGGGTGGATTTACTCTATTTTTAATTCCAGTGATCATTTTTTTAATTTGGTTTAATTTTTGTTTTTTCATTTTGATTTCAGAAAATTTAGTTGGAATCGACACTTTAATGAAAAGTCGTGACTATGTTAAAGGAATATTCTTAAAAATTCTGGGTCGCATGTCTCTTGCTTATTTTTTATGTGGATTAGTGTGGTATTTTTGCTTTATGGTTTATGGAATTTTTTCAAATGGAAATATTGACTGGGGATTTCCTTTCTCAGATCAAAGGAGCTTTTCTGAAGATTTGGTTTCAAACTTAATTTACACGATTTTATCTCCAATATTAATTGGATATTCATTTTTCCTTTATGAGGATGTGAAGATTGCAAAAGAGGGAATGGTTTTTGCGCCATCTAGGGGAAGAAAAAACAAATATCTCATTTTCGCCATATTGGGATTTATTTATTTCTTGTCAGTTGGCAGTTTCATTGTTGTTGTTAGTTCTTTTGTTCCTGCGAGTTAATATCATTTCCATAAATTATTTTATAAAATAAAAATGACCATCAAAAAAATATCCAAGCAAATTGCTCAAGACGCAAAAGATTCAAGTATTGACATTGCTAACCTCGGCACTGATCTGAAAAATCAAATCCTCTTGAAAGTTGCCAAAAATCTTAAAGATAACACGGCAAAAATATTGGCTGCCAATAAGTCAGATGTCGCTTTGGCGATTAAAAATGATTTAGGCTCAGCAAAAATCGATCGACTTACTGTTGATGAAACTAGGGTTCATGGATTAGCTGATGCAATTGTGCAGATTGCTCATTTACCAAATCCGGTTGGAAAGGTTTTATATGAAACAACTCGCCCAAATGGTCTTCATATAAAAAGAGTTTCAGTTCCAATTGGAGTTCTTTTGGCTATTTATGAAGCTCGTCCAAATGTGACTTCTGATATTGCTGCTCTTGGTTTCAAATCAGGAAATGCAGTCATCTTGCGCTCGGGTAAAGAGTGTTTCGAAACTTCAAAAACCATTGCCGAAATCTATCAAAACACTTTGCGTGAATTTGACGTTAATCCTGCTTGCATCAGCTATGTTGAAAGCACGGATCGTGACTATGTTAAAGAGCTTTTGAAATTGGACGATTTGATTGATGTGGTAGTTCCACGTGGTGGAAAAGATTTGATCAGAGCAATCATGAAAATTACCAAAATTCCATTGTTCAAGCATCTTGATGGCAATTGTCATACCTATGTGCAAAGTTCTGCGGATCTGACAAAAGCAGTAAAAATTGTTGCTAACGCCAAAATGCGTCGTGTTGGAATTTGTGGCGCGACAGAATCTTTGGTAATTGACAGAAAAATCGCTAAAGAATTTTTGCCAAAAATCGTTGACGAATTAAATAATCTAGGTTGTGAGGTTAGGGGAGAAAAAGCGGCTCAAAATATTGACTCTAGAATCATCAAAGCCAGCAGTACAGATTTCTACACTGAGTTTTTGGACAAGATTATCTCCGTAAAAATCGTCAAAGATGTTGATGAAGCAATATCTCACATCAATAAGCACAGCTCAAAGCACACTGAAAGTATTGTCACTGAAGATGCTGATGCTGCAAAAAAATTCCAAGCCAATATTGGATCGGCAATCGTTATGCACAACGCCTCAACTCAATTCGCTGATGGTGGAGAGTTTGGACTTGGCGCTGAAGTTGGAATATCTACCGGAAAACTACATGCTCGTGGTCCAGTTGGCTTAGAACAGCTCACGACATACAAATACATCGTCGAAGCGGATTGCGCAACTCGTTCTTAAATTTGAATTATGGGCGATAGGTGATGAGTTTTTTTGTCACTCATCACCCATAGTACATCACTCATCGCATATTACATGTTTTTAAACGTCGCACCATATTTACTACTTTTCCTTCCTCTAATCGCCTCTCTTCTTTGTCTATTAATCAATTTCAAAAAAACGGACTTCTGGATTTTTGTAGGAACTTTATCCACCTTGCTTTGCCTGACTTTAAAAAATGGTATTGATTTTTTTAAAACCAAAATTCCACTTCAAAGTGATCCTGGACTAGGTATTGTGTCCATCCCTAGTGAATATTATTTAGACTCCCTTTCTTTGTTTTTTTTAATGGTGGTTCTACTGGCAAGGATAGTGATGACATTTTTATTCGATTTTGATATTAGAAAAGTTTTAAAAAACAATAATCATAGATACTTCTATTGTGTCAGTTTGCTCAATATATTTGCCATCATCGGGATTTTCTCCACCAACAACATCTTCAATCTATTTATTTACATAGAGATTTTCTGCCTGACATTGGCCTCAATCATGGCAATCTCCGATGATATTGAAATTTGCAAATTATCCTTTCGCTATTTTTTCAAATCCGCTTTTGCTTCAATATTGTTACTAGTGTCTTTTATTCTTCTTTATGTGCTTTCGGGCAGTTTCAAGATTAGCGAAATTTCTAATTTATCTAATATTCAAAATATTGATTTGATCTTCTGGGTAGTGGTTATTTCAGTATTTTTGAAGTTCTTTTCTTTTGGAACCTATTTTGGATTTTTAAAGAGTCGTGATTCGATGACAAATTTTCTATCCTGCCTTTCTTTC
>JBLHSZ010000105.1:0-4484 GCA_047627095.1 Rickettsiales bacterium | reverse complement strand
CAAATAATCAGCCTTATTTTTTCTTTGCAAATTATTTATCTGTTTATTTGTAATATTTTGAAATATTTTTGCAATAAAATTCGTATCAATTTCCCTTCCAAAGCGTTTCTTGAAGCGATTGAATTGGATCTTTTTTGATGTGATCACGGCAATGTTTTTATCACATCTTTTATATCCACCTTTTTCAAACAATAGAGGAATATTCAAAACCACCATTTTTCGTCTTTGTCGGTGGGATTTTTTGATAAATTCATCTTCTTTGTGACGCAATTTTGGATAGATGATTTTTTCTAAATCAGATAATTTTTTTTCGTCACCAAAAACTTCCGCACCCAATATTTTTCTATCTATTTTGTTGTTTCGGATTGAATCAGGAAATTTTTCTTGGATTTCCTGAAAAATATCAGAATCTGTGATAAATAATTTATGAACTTCTAAATCAGCGTCAAAAACTGGTATTTTTAACCTTTCGAAGTGCTGCGCGACAAAATTTTTGCCACTCGCCACTCCACCGGTGAGTCCGATGATTTTCATATTTATCCTTTTTTAAGGCTTTTTTGAACAATTCAATTCCGTTTTTTGTTCAAAATGAGTTGATAAATTAATTACCATCTTAACAAAGTCATTTTAATTCCCACTTTGCTTTCCTTGTAAAGTTCGGTTAATTCGGTGACAAAATTTTCTAATTTATATCCTTATTTCCCACTTTATCATCCTCGCGAAGTCTAGGGCCTCAGGAACCTTTGGCAGAACTCTTAATTTTGAGTTTGCGTTATAAATCTCTTGGATCCCCGCCTTCACGAGGATGACAAAGTGGGAAGTAATGGTGCACATATCAATTCTGTCGCCGAATTAACTGACCTTTGCAAGGGAAAAATTGGTCAAGACCACTTATTTAAGTTGGTAATTAATTTATCAACTCATTTTGAACAAAAACCATCTATTTTATTCTAATCCAATTCTTTAGGAGCCATAATATCGTTGATTGTCAATAATTCTCTAAGATCTTTTTTTAGTCTATCAAGATGATCCTTGCTTAAAGCTTCGCATCTGGCAACCAATATTGCTCCAGTGTTGCTAGCCCTAAGAAGCCACCAACCATTGCTGGTTTGGACTCTAACTCCATCAATATCATTAAATTCAATTCCTTTCGTCTGAAGTTGTAGTTTGATTGAATCAACAATGGCGAATTTTTCTTCCTCCAAGCAATTGATTCTTATTTCGGGAGTTGAAAAGGTTTTTGGTATGGATTTTCTGATCTCGGATAGTGGTTTTCCTTCTCGGATGATGATATTTATCAGTCTGATAGCAGCGTAGATACCGTCATCAAATCCAAAATAGCGATCAGCGAAGAAGATATGTCCACTCATTTCACCAGCCAATGGCGCTCCAGTTTCTTTCATTTTTGCTTTGATCAGACTATGTCCAGTTTTCCACATTAGTGGTTTTCCGCCAAATTCTTTGATTTGATCGAACAAAACCTGACTAGCCTTAACATCAGCGATTATTGTCGCTCCCGGATGATCTTTCAAAACATCACGAGCAAATAAACACATCATTTGATCACCCCACATAACTTCACCCAAATCGTCAACAACACCCAAGCGATCACCGTCGCCGTCGAATGCAATTCCAACTGCGCAGCCATTTTCTGCTACTGATTTTTTTAGATCTTCTAAGTTTTCTTCAACTGTTGGATCAGGATGGTGATTTGGAAAACTGCCATCAATTTCTTCAAAAAGCAAAAAATGTTGGGCTTTTAGTTTGTCGGTTAGTTTTCTGGTTACAACTCCAGTAGCACCATTTCCGATGTCCCAGCTGATTTTTAATGGTTTTTTATCATGTAAGAATTCATCCAATTCATCCAAAAACTCACTATCACTTTCTATGCAACAATCATTAGCCAAATGATCAATATAATCATCCATGATATTTTCAAATTTAACATCTCCAGAACCTTGTGGGAATTCTCCTTCATCAACAATTTTTCCCAAACCCAAAATGTCGTCACCGTAGAATGGACGTTCTTTCAGAGCGAATTTGAAACCATTGTGATTGGCAGGATTGTGTGATCCTGTGATCATGATTCCGGCATCAGCTTTTAGATAATGAACTGCAAAATAAAGCATTGGCGTTGGGCACAAACCAACTTCCAAGACATCAACTCCTGAATCGATCAAACCTTGAACCAGACTTTCTTTCAAATCTGGAGAGCTGATTCTGCCATCATATCCAATTACGACTTTCTTTTTATCTTTAAGAAATTTGGCAAAAGATCGACCGATATAATAAGCATCTTTGTTGCTCAAAGTTTCGTCGATGACTCCTCTGATATCGTAGGCACGTAGGATTGATTTGTGAAATTTATGCATGAGTTTGGGAATTATAAATGTTATTAGTTGGTTTGAGATATTTTACCGATGATTGGGCTGGAAGCTGATGCAAATTGTTTCTTTTCCATTCTTCCTGCTAGATAGGCCATTCTTCCACTCTCAATAGCCATTTTCATCGCTCTGGCCATTAAAATTGGATTTTGAGCTTTTGCAATTGCAGTATTCATCAAAACTCCATCACAGCCGAGCTCCATTGCAATTGCAGCGTCACTTGCAGTTCCTACTCCAGCATCAACTAAAACCGGAACTTTTGATTGCTGAACAATAAATTCAATATTGAGTTTGTTTTGAATTCCTAATCCAGAACCAATTGGTGCAGCGAGAGGCATGATTGCACAAGCGCCGATATCTTCCAATTCTTTGGCAACAATTGGATCGTCACTGGTGTAGACCATAACATCAAAACCCTCGGAAACCAACAATTCTGTGGCTTTAATAGTTTCTACAACTTTTGGATAAAGAGTTCTTTCATCTGCTAAAACTTCTAATTTAACCAAATTCCATCCACCTGCGGCTCGCGCAAGGCGCAAAGTTCGAATCGCGTCATTTGCTGTGAAGCATCCTGCGGTGTTGGGCAGATAGGTGTATTTTTGAGGATCAATAAAATCCTGCAGCATTGGCTCATTTTTATTTTCAACATTAACTCTGCGAACGGCAACAGTGACAATCTCTGCTCCGCTGGCCTCAATGGCGGATTTTGTCTCATTAAAATCTTTGTATTTTCCAGTTCCGACCAAAAGGCGTGAATTGAACTTCTTTCCCGCAACTTCGAAAAAATCTTCTTTTAAATCAATCATTTGAAAAATATTTTAATTAGTTAGATTAGTGATCTTGGGAATTAAATATTATCGAACCTCTAAACTCAAATGAATAAATCAATAATAAGAAAAATTTACAAGCAAAAGAGGCTTGAATTGACAAAGAAGGAAATGCAAGAAAAATCATTAAAAATTTCTGATAATTTCATTAAAAATTTATTACCAAAAATTACTGATTTTGGAAATAAAAAATTAGCATTTTATAAATCAGCAAATAATGAAGCTGATCCTGTTTTTATTATTCAACATTGCCAAAAATTAGGGAATATAATTTCTTTACCAAAAATAAAAACTTCCAGCTTAGTTCTTGATTTTAAATCATATCAAATTGATGACGAGCTAGTTAAAAATGAAAACTATCAGAATTTGTTAGAACCAAAAAATTCTGAGCCCAATATTGTTCCTGATATTATCTTTGTTCCGCTCGTTGCATTTGATAAAAATTGTCATCGAATTGGTATGGGAGGCGGCTTTTACGATGCCTCAATCGATCATTCACGCAAAAACAACCCTACGCAAATTTTTATTGGGATTGGATATGATATGCAAAATTGCGAAGGTATTAAGGCGGAAGAATGGGATCAGAGCCTTGATTTTATTATCTCGGAAAGCAAGTTGGTGCCTTACAAACAATAAACTCGGGACTGTGCCATTTTAGGAAGGGTGAATAAAAAACTAAATTAATAGTTGCTTTCATATTTCTTTTGTATAATTTAAAAAGACTTACAGACTTTTGAAGTGCTTCTAGCACCGCAAAACGACGTATTACACAGGTTTTTTATTATTAATTTTTTAAAACTAAAACAATGCATAAAACAGACTTAATTAAAGAAATTGCTACTACTTCTGGTCTATCTCAAAAAGATGCGGGTAACGCTCTAGATTCAGCTTTGAAAATTATCACTAAAGCTTTGAAGAAAAAAGATTCAGTAACTTTGATCGGTTTCGGTACTTTCAAAACTGTTAAAACTGCAGCTAGAAAAGGACGTAATCCACAAACTGGAAAAGAAATCCAAATTAAAGCCTCTACTAGAGTTAAATTCACTGCTGGTAAAGCTTTGAAAGATGCTGTTAAATAGTTAAGTCTATTTTTAAGTATTTAAAAAACCCTCAAACATCAATTGTGTTTGAGGGTTTTTTTATGCCTAAACCTGAATAATTCTTTAAAAAATATTAAGAATCGGAAATATTCTTCCATTCCTCTTCATTCAAAACTTTTACTTCCAGCTCTAGAGCTTTTTTTAGTTTTGATCCGGACTTATCTCCCGCAACC
>JBLHSZ010000104.1:0-4575 GCA_047627095.1 Rickettsiales bacterium | reverse complement strand
GAAGCTTTATCAAGTTAAATCAGAAATATCCCAAGGATATAATGCATCTCCAGAAGAATTAGATAGTATATTTCAACAAGAATCTATTCCTTACCAAAGCTTCTTGAGACAAATAAAAGCCCAAATACTATGGTCGGACATAGTCAGAAAGACTATCGTTCCAACAATAAAAGTTAGCCAGTCTGAAATAGATGAATTGTTAGAATTAAGAAAAATAAAAACAAATATTGATAAATATTTCATTTCTGAATTGTTCATTCCTTTTATCCATAAAAATGACAATAAATCAATCAATAGCAAAACACTAGCTTTCAAGCTGTTCAAAGAGATTGAAAAAGGAAAAAACTTTAACGACATAACCAAACAATTCTCACAAAGTCCGACAGCAGAATTTAATGGTGAGATCGGCTGGGTCGGCTCGGGAGATGTTGATGATAAAATTTACAAAGCAATATTAAGAACTAAGATCGGAAAAACTAGCAGACCAGTTCTTATGGAAGACGGATATTACCTCTTTAAAGTATCTAAAAAGCAATCTTTCAGCACCTTAACCGACGAAGATAAAGAGCAGATAAATAATATTATCTTTAGTCAAAAATTACAGCTCAGAGCAAAAAGTCGCTTAATGGATATGAGAAAGAATTCTTATATTGAAATAGACAAAAAAGCTTTGAAAAGCTTTTAGATTATTACAATTAAAGCATCATTTTAAACCTAAACCACATAATGATCCTTGGGGTTCCCAAAAAAATACCGCGTTAGGGTCCCATCTATGAGCCAAACATCGTTTATTTAGCAATATTAATATCCGCTAAACTTATCTTTGAGATTACATCAGTCACACATTTTGATGTTATTTCAGGTTAACGACGCTTACAATATTTCTCTTAAGGACCACCTCCCCCCATTAATTAATGATGTGACTACCTTTTTCCTGACAGTTTTCAGGCAAATAAATATCAAAACTATTCCCAACAAAACCAGGGAAAATTATCCTTTATAATTTAAGGTCTCATCTGTTAAATTATTATTATACCAAGCCCCATCTTTAAATAGGTTTTTTAACAAAATATTTTTGTGGATAAAATTTTAAAGAAAAACCGCTAGTATCGGGATATACAGAAGGTTTTTCTTTGAAATTTTAGACCAAAAAGATGAAGTTAAAAAATCCATTTAAAGATGGGATTTGGTATTATATTCCGATCGGCCAAATGCTCAAACAGCGAGTGATTTAGGTGTTAATCTCTCAAGTTAATTCGGATTTGACACCTCCCAAATAAACAGACAAACTATAACTTTAAATTAAGGATTAAACTATACGTGGAGGATATCCCAACTTTAATCAAGTCTCAAAAAAATAAATCATTCCCAGAATAAAGGGCAAAAGAGAGAAAATCTCAGATTTATCAATAATGCGGCGTTGCAACCAAAACCATCTGTGATTTATTAAAGAAAAAGCCCAATCAACCAAATGTTGCTTTATAATTAGGAAAAGTTCGTGGGGAGTAAGGAAAAAGGGATCAGATTTCTTCTATCAACTAAAAAAATTGATTAATGATTGACGGAAAAAACCTAGTCTCATTTTTTGTGATACATTTTTATTCCCATAACTAAAAATTTCCATTTTTTAATTCGACAGATCATTTAGTTTAATGAAAAAATATCACACTAAAGTTAGGAAATGGCATTAAGGTATAATTAAAATTTCTATCTTTGTGTTATTTCTGGCGGAAGGTAAATATAAGGAAAGATAAATATTGTCTAAGATATAAACAATATGGAGCGGGTGAAGAGGTTCGAACTCTCGACCCCAACCTTGGCAAGGTTGTGCTCTACCACTGAGCTACACCCGCTAATTGAAGGCGATAATCTATATTTACAAAGAATAAATTGCAATGATTTAATTCAAGTCCTATAAAAAATTAGATATCTTTCATAAAATGATACCCCATCATCTCAAATCCTTCACGCAGATAGAAGTCATGAGACTTTTCATTATCCATCCTTGAATCCAAGATGAAATGCTGGCAACCTTGTTTTTTGCCTTCTAATTCTATGAAATTAACTAGCTTATTTCCGATTCCCAAATTACGATATTTTTCATCGATCACCATATTTCCAACTTGGATATATTTTCCCGAATAGAAACGCGTCAAAACCCAATATCCGGCGATTCCAACCAACTCATCTTGAGCGTAAGCACCTATCATTTGATAATTATTTTCTTCTAAAATTTCGTCAATTGATTTTAGAAAATCTTTTTGATCAATATGTTTGTGATGCTGAACAAGAATAGGAAAAACAAGGGCTATTTGTTCTTTGGTGTTTAGATTCTTAATAATGATCTGAGGTTTTTTATCTGTCATCTTGTGCAATAGCTTGAAGTTTTGATGGAAGTTCATTTGCCCAATTGCTGATACTACCTGCCCCAGCGCAAATCACCATATCTCCGGATTTAGAACTATTTTTGATTAATCTTGGCAAATCATTTTTATTATCTAATTTTAAGACATTTTTATGACCGGAATTTCTGATTCCATCAATCAGAGAATCTTGGCTGATTCCTTCAATTGGCTCTTGCCCAGCTCCATAAACGTCCGCGACAATTACTGTGTCGACATTTTTAAAAGAATTACAAAACTCACTGAACAAATCTTGAGTTCTGCTATATTTGTGCGGCTGAAAAACTGCGATCAATTTGTGGTTGGGAAGAATTTCTTTTGCAGCTTTGAATAAAGCCTTAATTTCAGTTGGATGATGTCCATAATCATCGATGATAGTGACTCCCTCAACCTCACCTGTTTTGGTGAATCTTCTTTTTACACCAGAAAAATTTGCTAAGCCTTGCTTGATAGTAGCAAAATCTAGGCCAAGAAAATCTGCTATCGCAACTGCTCCAAGAGCATTTTTAATATTGTAGACTCCATAGGTAGGCATTTTTATATCGCTGATGATTTGTCCAGTTTTTTTTATTTTTACATCGAACTTCAAACCACGAACATCACCAGAGATATTAAAAGCGAAGTAATCAGCCTCATTATTTTGAACACTCATCGACACAACATTATTTTGTGTTTTTGATAATTCTTCATAGATTTTACTCACTTCAATATCGTCAATACACATCGCAACTAGGCCATTTGTCGGAATTTGTCTGACATATCTTTTGTAATAGTTTTTCACTAACTCAAAGTCACCTTTATAAAAATCCATATGCTCAGGTTCGATATTGTTGACCACACCGATAAAACTTGGCAAATCAACAAAGCTGGCATCTGATTCGTCAGATTCTGCAACTAGAAATTCACCATCTCCAAATTTAGCGTTACTGCCAAAACGATTGATCACTCCGCCGTTGATGACCATGGGATCAAGACCGGCGCTTTCAAGTAAAACAGCAATCATGGCTGTCGTACTGGTTTTTCCATGAGTTCCAGAAACTGTGATTCCTTTTTTCATCGACATGATTTGAGCTAGCATATCCGCCCTTCTGATGATTGGGATATTTTTTGATTTAGCGGCAATGATTTCTGGATTAGTGGCCTTTACGATTGAGGTTTCAACGACAATAACCACGTCATCAGTGATATTTTCTTGAGCGTGCCCAACAAAACATTTGACACCCAATTGGGTCAATGAGTCAGTATTTTTGTTTTGTTGCAAATCAGAACCTTGAACCTGACAGCCAATTTCATTCATTATGACCGCAATAGCACTCATTCCAATTCCTCCAATTCCAATGAAATGAATTTTTCCAGAAGAATATTTTTGGACTAGATTTTCAAACGACATTTATTTTAAAAAAGTTTGGTTTGGAGGTTATTTTTAAGGCAACTATTTAAGACAAAAAATCCCTATTTGTAAATAATAAAAACGCAAATGTAATTGCAATTTGACAATGCAATGTTCATAATCCTTGCCTTTGCAATCGCTCTTGAAAACTTAAACAAATTAGAAATGCCTAAAGAAGATTTATTAACAATGAACGGAACCGTAGTTGAAGTGCTTCCGAATACAATTTTCCGCGTTGAATTAGAAAACAAACACATCATCACCGCTCACGCTTCGGGGAAAATACGCAAAAACAAAATTAGAATTTTGAAAGGAGACGCAGTGGAAATTGAAATGACAACTTATGATCTTTCTAAAGGAAGAATAACTAGAAGAAATTAATTTTTAATTTCAAAAAGATCGAACATAAAAAAAGCCGCTGACAAATTTAATTTTGTCAGCGGCTTTTTTTTACTTTACTAATGATGTAATTGTAATCCTACAAACCGTGGTCACGAACCAAAATTTCAGCGATCTGAACTGCATTCAAAGCCGCTCCTTTTCTAAGGTTGTCAGCTACGATCCAAATATTTAGACCATTTTCGACTGTGTCATCTTTTCTGATTCTTGAAACGAAAACAGGATCTTTTGTAGTTGAATCAAATGGTGTCGCATAGCCATTTTTTTCAGGATCATCCAAAACAACAATACCGTCAAATGATTCTAGAGCTTTTCTGGCTTCAGAAACACTGATAGGTTTTTCAAATTCGATATTAACCGATTCAGCATGAGAAACAAAAATAG
>JBLHSZ010000103.1:0-4585 GCA_047627095.1 Rickettsiales bacterium | reverse complement strand
AGAATGACCCTTTACTATCTACTCCAACCTTCACATATGGATTGCCATTTTTTTTCAAATATCTTTTAGTGTTTTTTTGGATGTCACGCCAAGCAACTCCATAAATGTCGACTTTTCCTTCCTGGGCAATTTTAATCAATAAGTCGTTTTCCAGGGAACAAACAGAGCACCAAGAAGCAAAAACATTGATTAGGGAATATTTTCCTTTTAGGTCCAGATTAGAAAGAGTTTTTGTGGAATCACCAAGTGTTGTGAGAGAAAATTCAGGGACGAACATCTCTTCTCCAGCTTCTAATCTAGAAGCGATTCCATCGTTTTTTCCATTAAAAAGCACAACCGCTCCCAAGAGGATAATCATTAAAAACAATAAAAAAGGAGAAGCTAGAATTAGTGTTTTTTTCATAAATTTATGGTTAGTTATTTTCAAATTATTTCGCACAAGAATATTGTTCATAAATCATTGATATGGATTTTTGCGGGAAAATATCTCGCAAAAATCCAGATAAACTAAAATTCTAATGAATTAATAAATCCAGAGACAGTGTCTTTAATTGCCGAATTATCGATCAAGAATGAATCATGTCCTGAATATCCAGCAATTTCCAAAAAGCTAACATCAACACCAGAAATTGCCAAAGCTTGAGAAAGTTTCTTGGATTCAGCGGTTGGAAATAACCAATCGTCAGAAAAAGAAATAATACAAAATTTAGATTTCACATTTCTGAAAGCATTGCTCAAAATATTATTATTTTTAATTTCAAGATCAAAATAATCCAAAGCTTTGCTGATGTAGATATAGCAATTGGGATCGAAACGATTGACGAAATTGGTTCCTTGATAGCGCAAATAGCTTTCAATCTGAAAATCAAGATCATTGGCCATGTCAAAATCAAAGGAGAGATTTTCTTTATTCTGTAAATTGCGTCCGAATTTTCTGTGCAACGCACCTTCAGACAAATAGGTAATGTTCGCAGTCATTCTGGCAACAGAAAGTCCTTTAGCAGGATATTTCTTCTCACTCAAATATTTTCCTTCACACCAATCTGGATCGGCCATGATTGCTTGACGAGCAACTTCATTAAAAGCGATATTCTGAGTAGAATAGCGGTATGAAGAAGCAATTGGCATGATTGCCTTGGCACTATCAGGATATGAAATTGCCCATTGTAAAGCCTGAAAACCACCCATTGATCCACCAACAACAGCCAAAAGCTGTTCAATTTCGAAATGCTCGATCAATAATTTTTGAGCATTAACCATGTCGGATATTGTGATCATTGGAAAATCCAATCCATATGCTTCACCGGTTTTTGGATTGATTTCTTTGGGAGAAAAAGATCCCATACATCCACCGATAACATTTGAACAAATTACAAAATATTTATCGGTATCAATGGCTTTTCCACTCCCAATCAGAAAATCCCACCAACCATCTTTACCTGTGATCGGGTTTTTTGAGGCGACATATTGGTCACCAGTTAGTGCATGACAAATCAGGATTGCATTAGATTTATCAGAATTTAATTTTCCATAAGCTTGATAGGCAAGATTGAAATTTGATATCTCTTCTCCACAAGCAAGCTTTAGTGGCTTGTCTTGAGCAAGATTGACAATTTGATCAATTTCAAATTCTTGATAATTTGGACCAAAAACTGATTTTATTTGCATTTTTTTAAATGATTTTTTAAACGATGACGATTAGTTTATGCTTCAATAAAATAAGCACTTTAAACTTGCAATAAATTATGGCGAACAATAACAATCAAGATCGATTATTACAACTAAGGAGTCAAATTGATAAAATAGACGATTCTTTGATCGAACTTTTGAACCAAAGAATCAATATTGTCAAAGAAGTTGGAGAATATAAACAAAGCATCAACGAAAGTTTTTTTGTCAAATCTGCTCGTGAAGCCGATATGATCAAGGATTTGTTACTAAAATCCGACCCGTCAATTCCCAAATCTACTATTGTGACTATTTGGCGAAAAATCATCGCTTCAGCCAATTCTTTAGAACAAGATCTTCATATCGAAATTTTCAATCCCACGCAAATAGTTGATTACCAATATTTAGTTCGCGAATATTACGGTGATTTCATCCCCTTTTCTCAAGAAGAAAACTCCTCAAAAATTTTATCAAATATCAAAGAGAAAAAATCACAAATCGCAGTTTTTTGCAATACAGAATCTTTGGCAGATGAGCAAAATATTTGGTGGAAAAATATGGCACAAAGCAATGATGAAATCAAAATATTTGCGAGAATTCCATTTATTGGAACTTCAAAATATCAACTTTTTGTCAGTGCAATCAAATCACCAGAAAAATCATCTGATGATCAAACATTATTGGTGATTAAATCTTCCGACGTTGAATCATCCTTGAAAGAATGTGGTTTGAATTTCAAAATATTACAATCATCGAATGATTTTCATTTGATTGAAGTTGATGGATTTTTTGGAAATAACGATCCAAAAATATCCAATATTTCCAGTGATTTTATCAAAATAATAGGTCATTTTGCTAATCCAATCACATAAAATATGTCGAAAAAAACCGCAATAATCCTCTTCAACTCAGGTGGTCCAGACAAACCTGAATCAATCAAAGGATTTTTGTTCAACTTTTTCAACGATAAAGCCATAATTGGCCTGATTCAACCTTTTCGCTTTTTACTTGCTCAATTAATATCTTTAAAACGAAACAAAATCACCAAAGATATTTATGATAAAATTGGTGGAAAATCACCAATATTAGAAATTACGAACGCTCAAGGCGAAGTTTTAGAAAAAGAGCTTTCTTTTGTAGGAGATTTTAAGGTTTTCGTTTCAATGCGATATTGGCATCCTTTTTCTTCCCAAGTGATCAAGAAAGTCAAAGACTATGCACCAGATGAAATAATCTTATTGCCGCTTTACCCCCAATTTTCAAGCACCACAACCAAATCATCTTTTGATGATTTTTGTAAAAAACTAAAGAAATCCAAGATTGATTCAAAACTCAAATATGTTTGTTGCTATCCCACTAACCCACAATTTGTCTCTTCCCATTCAAGATTGATTTTAAACGAAATTGCCAAAGCAAAATCAGCTGGATTTCAAGATTGTCGCTTGCTTTTCTGTGCTCATGGATTGCCACAAAAACTCGTTGATGCGAAAGATCCTTATTGTTTTCAAGTTAAAAGCAGTGTTGATGCAATCATTAGCAAGTTAGAAGAAGGTGGAAAAATTGAAGATCAAATTGATCATCTAATTTGTTATCAATCAAAATCTGGCGCCAGAGAATGGACAAAACCTTCTTTGGAGTTTGAAATCAGGAAAGCTGCATTAGAGAATAAATCCATCATCATCATTCCTATAGATTTTGTTTCTGACAATTCTGAAACTTTGGTGGGTTTGGATATCAAATATGATGAATTGGCAGAAAAGTTGAAAATCCCATTTTATACCCGAGTTCCAACACTCAATGTTGATGGATATTTTATTGACGCTTTGCTGGATATTTGCAAAAGAACGTCAGAGGCAACATATAGATGCAATGGAGGAGAATATGGAGAGAGAATTTGCCCGAAAGATTTTGGAAAATGTATTAATCCGAATTTATCTAATAAAAATATTTAATTAATCTCATGAAAATCATAACCGATATTTCCATCAACGAAAAACTTTGGAAAAAAGACGCAACCATTTCAAAAAAGATCAAATCTCTAATCAAGGAAATAATTCCTCAAACTTCTTTGAAGTCTTTAGATAAAACCATTGAAGAAATTGAAATTTCAGTGCTTCTGACCAATGACGATCAGATCCAAGAATTGAACAAAAATTATCGCCAAAAAGACAAGCCAACCAATGTTTTATCTTTTCCTATGCTGGATGGAACAAAAATAAAAAATGGGGATTTTTCTAAATTAGAAATTTTTGGAGATTGTCTGATTTTGGGGGATATTGTTATTTCTTATCAAACAATTCTGCTTGAATCTGTAATACAGAAAAAAGACTTCGACCATCATTTGACTCACCTTCTTATCCACAGCCTTTTGCACCTAATTGGCTTTGACCATATTGATGACTTGGATGCTAAAAAGATGGAAAATATGGAGATTAAGATTTTATCAATGATGGGGATTGAAAATCCTTATGCCGAATAATAATCTCAATTAAGGAGTCCAACTAAAGTTAACATGCGTTCCCGATGGCAGATTGGTCCATCCTCCACGAAGATTAAAATGAGTACAAAGGATTCCTGAGTTGTCATTTTCACAACTCGTGCTACCACTTCTTTCAGAAACAAGAGAATATATTCCATCATCACACTTAGCTACTATTTCCGAAAAAGTGAAATGGCATATTGATATAGTTCCACAACTTGTAGCATGAGATACAGAAGAATATCTACAAATTGGACCTGAATTATATCCATGCGGAATATTAGTTGTAGGCAGACCATAATCACTTAACTTAAATGTTTGAAATGAGCATGAAGTTGGTGATCTATTCCAAGTTGTTTCAGATCCAATAGGATTTCCAGAACAAGGTATAGGATTTCTACATCTTTTAGAATTATTAACATTTAGACTCCATGAGCC
>JBLHSZ010000102.1:0-4612 GCA_047627095.1 Rickettsiales bacterium | reverse complement strand
TTTAAATCACCATCTTCTGGCAAATCTTTTAACTGCTCCTGATAATGCTCGTCAATAACCTCTTCAACCGCAACTGTGCAGGCCATGGCTGCTTTTTTACCCATCAAGGCAGTGGTTGCACCAAGTGCTAATCCGGCAATTTTCCATAGTGGCTGCATTATGGTTGGGCGAATTTTTTGGGCAATTATTTTTTTATCGAAATAGTCAAAATGAACATCTTCCTGTTCTTTCATATGCGAAATCAAGTCAACTGTTTCTTGGTCTTTTTTTAGTTTAAAAACCGCCAACTGACCTTGGTAGATTTGCTTTGCGCCATATTCTCCGGCGTGGTTGACGCGAATTGCGTCATGTAGCTGATTTAAATTTTTAGAGGATTTTGTCATAAAACAAAGAACAAAGGTTTTTGAAGTGCTAAGCAGCATAAATGGCTGAATTTCAATTTAAACATAATTTTTAAATATTTTTTAATATCAAACAAAAAACTAGCCTCACAAATGGGTTTTAGAATCTATTTTTACCTTTAGATTATATAAATCTTCATATTTAGATTGGGATTTATATCTTAAAAAGCTTTGATTTGCAAGATCTGGAGCAAAAAATTCATTATGGATAATCTTATTAGGTAAAATTTTACCTCTAACCTAATTTTTAAGTTGATTTTTACAGCAGCTATTTATATCTTCTGCTGCTTCTTTTAGCCGAATTAGCTCAGAGGTAGAGCTACTGTCTTGTAAACAGTGGGTCGGGAGTTCGATTCTCTCATTCGGCACCACGTCTTCATATCTAGAACCAATCCTCCTTTAAATAAATTGTCCAATAGAATATCTTTTATCAGATCTTTTTCATTTAAACTCTTTATCTGCCTTTGGGGAATGATTATCCCTATTGCTTATTGCAAATCATTTTTAATAAAAGACAGAAAACTAGCTGATCGCGGCGCTAAGGTTTGGGCAAGATTATCTCTTTTTATTTTGGAAAAAATTTGTGGAATAAAGTATGAAATTCGTGGACTTGAAAATTTGCCCAAAGAAAATGGATTTGTTGTTGCTTGCAAACACCAATCAATGTGGGAAACAATTATCTTTCACTTAATTTTTGATCAACCGGTTTATTCTTGGAAAAAAGAACTCTTAAAAATACCATTTTATGGCTGGTTCTTAAAAGCCATGAGTGGAATCACTATAGATCGCAAAGGCGGAGCAAGAGCTTTGAAGAATCTTCTTATTCAAGCCAAAGAATATGCTGATAAAAAACAAAATATCATTCTATTCCCTCAGGGAACCAGAACTCCTGAGGGATCAAAAACAGCAGACTATCCATATCAAAGCGGGGTTGTGGCCATCTACAATCATTTGAAAGTTGATGTAGTTCCTGCTGCACTTAACTCCGGAGATTTTTGGGACAAAAAAAGTATAAAAAGATCTGGAAAGATTATTTTAGAATTTTTACCGGCAATAAAACCTGGTTTAGATAAAAAAGAATTTATGAAGCAATTAGAAACTGCGATTGAAGTTAAAAGCCAGCAAATTAGCTTGACAAACTAGGATTCTCTTTGTATTTTAACTGCTTCTTTTATTATCCTATTTTTAGATTATTTCCTATGAAAATTTATAATTCACTAAAATCAGCAAGAACTAGAGACAAAAACTGCAAAATCGTGCGCAGAAAAGGACGTCTTTACGTGATCAACAAAATCAACCCGAGATTCAAAGCTAGACAAGGCTAAATTTAGTTACGAGTTATGGATTATGAGTTATGAATTATGCCATCTCTTAATTTAACTCATTATTCATAGATCGAACATGAAATTAAGCGTTAAAAAGATTTTAATTGGCAGCAGAGCCAGCAAATTGGCTTTGATGCAAGCTGATGAAGTAAAAAATCTCATATTATCTTCTCATCCAGAATATCAAAAACACCCCGATCTCATCTCGATCATCCATTTCAAAACAACTGGCGACAAAATAACCAATAAGAGTTTAGTTGATATTGGCGGCAAAGGTCTATTTATCAAAGAAATCGAAGAAGCTCTATCATTAAAAAAAATAGATATCGCAGTTCATTCAATGAAGGATATGCCTGCTTTTTTCAAAGATGATTTAGGCATTTTTGCCATTCCTGAAAGAAATGATCATCGTGACGCTTTTATTTCTAACAAATATTCTTCAATCTCTGACCTACCTAAGAATTCTACTGTTGGAACCTCATCACCTAGACGTGCCTCATTGATTTTGAGTCATCGCCCGGATTTGAAAATAATCAATTTCCGTGGAAATGTTGGAACCAGATTGAGAAAACTGGAAGAAAACCAAGTTGACGCTACTATTCTTGCTGTTGCTGGATTGAATAGGCTTAATATGAGTGATAAAATAACCAATATTATTGATGAGGATGAAATTCTTCCTGCTGTTGGACAAGGAGCATTAGCTTTGCAGTGCAGAAAAGATGATCAATTCACTATTAATATTTTAGAGCCCTTAAATCACCAATCTAGCAAATATTGTGTTTTGGCTGAAAGAGCTTTTCTTAAGACTATTGATGGATCTTGTAATACTCCACTTGCAGCTTATTGTTCTGTCCAGAACGGCAAACTTCATTTGAAAGTTTTGTTGGCAAGTTTGGATGGTAAAAAAATATGCAGAACCTCACGCATTGGAAATTTCGAAGATGCAATCAATATGGGAAATGATGCTGGGGAAGAAATTAAGAAAAATGGCAAACACATTTTAGATGATTTAAATGAATATGATTCTTCTTACTAGGCCTCAAAAACTATCTTCTCAAATTGCCAAAGATCTGGCTAAAAAAAATATCCTATCAATCATTCAACCCCTATTTTCAATAGTTAAGATTGAAAATATTCAACCAATTAAAATAGAAATACAGGCGATCCTAATTACTAGCTCATCAGCTATTTTTGCTTTGGAAAAAATGGCGATAAAGAAAGATACTTTGATTTTGGTAGTTGGTAAAAAAACTGCCATTGAAGTTCGCGGACTGGGATACAGCAATATTTATCACGCTAATAACTCTGCCGCTTCTCTTTTTGATTTAGCTCTGGCAAAAACATCAAAAAATAATGGCTTAGTCCTTTATTTATCTGGAAAGAATATAACCCTAGATCTGGCAGATAAATTGCAAAACAATGGATTTGAAGCAAGAAAGGTTATTGCTTATGAAACCAAAGAAGCCGGTGAATTTTCAAAGAAAACAATTGATGAGATTAAAAATAAAAATATTTCAGAAATTTGGTTTTATTCTCAAAATACCCTACGTATTTTTCACAAATTGCTCAAAAAACATAATTTGCTTGGATATTTGAGTGAAGTAGAAATAACATGTCTTTCTGTCAAGATCGCCAAATTAGCTCATGAAATGAACTTCTTAAGAACTAAAATAATATAATAATGCTAGAAAAACTAAAAAAACGTCGTATTTCAATTATTTTGTGGGCTTTATTGATTATTTTTATCATTTTTTCAGTCAATCACTTAAAAAATGCATCTATTGGCGAAAAACCTAAATCAAAGGTGATAAGCAATATTAAAAAGAAAGTCATTGCTAAGATCATTCCAGAGAAAAAGAAGGTTAAAATTGATAATAAACCTCTCGATCAAAATGAAATTTTATTGAAACAGCAAATACAAATTTCCGATCTTCGTGATGATTTAAATAGCTTGAAATTGGATGTTTCAAGATCAAAAACTAACAATAATCTGCCCAAAATCATCCTAACTTTTATCAAATTGAGTGATTTGGTTGAAGAAAATAAACCACATGAAGATCTTTTGAGAAAATTGGAAATATTATCTAAGGCCGATTTTTCTCTTTCTAGCAAGGTTTCTTATTTAAGGAAAAACTTAATAAAAGAACATAAAAGCCAAAAGGAATTAGAAAATCAATTTTCTTATTTGACCTCACAAATAAAGGCAAAAAAATATAAGATCGAAAATGAAAATAGCTGGTCTGACAAAGCAAAATCAATGATCTCGAGATTCGTAATTATCAGAAAAACCAATGAAAAAAATCAAGCTTCAGATATTGATATTTTGATTTTAAAAATCGAAAACAATATTGAACAAAAAGAATATGATTTGGCTTTGGAAAATATTGACCTTGTTGGTGATGATTATCAGGATATTTTAGTCGACTTCAAAGATGATCTGGAAAAATCTGCAAATTTAGAGAGATCTTTTGAAGATCTTTATCAATATTTAGAAGCTCTTAGTAATCAAAGTCCGTAGAAAAGTTAAATTCCAAAACAACTTAGTTGCTTTGCTCGTCTGAAATGAAACTAATTTTAGACTCATGCATATTTTCTACCTTCTTAACAATAAAAAGCCACAGTCCCGATCCTTACTGGTTAACATTTCCGATTCTGCAGAACCTATTAAAAATATGTTTTTGAGCTTCTTTTGAGATTAGATCGCCCTAATTATTAATTGAAAATATCATATTTTATCCTTTTTTTGCAATGTAACTGCCATTCCCCCTCTATCGAGAATGTATTTTATTGCGTTGTTAAAAATATTTCCCAGCAATATATCAATATGAAATATGTTAGCATTGATGTCACAATCACTGTCGATTTTCAGCCTAATATTAATATTTT
>JBLHSZ010000101.1:0-4680 GCA_047627095.1 Rickettsiales bacterium | reverse complement strand
AGAACATTGTTCTTTGGTTACCTGTTTTAATTTTTTGCTACCAATAATACGAAGGGAAGACAGCTCTTTCCATGTTGGGCTTTGAATCAATGATTCAACTATCACGCCACAATCATTTATTTCATCATCATCAACATTTCTTGTCGTCATAAATACAAAACTCTAACTTCTGGTTGTTAAAATAGGGATTTGTAGTTGTTCAATCCTTCTTAACAAAATTTTATGTTCTGGGTTTTTCTCATATGATGTTGCAACTTTAATCATGATATTTGAAAAATTAAAAACCTCCGGTCTTTCTTGCGGCAAAGCTGAAATTGCTTGAGTTGAAAATTGCTGAATTACCGGAGAATCATCAGCTTGATCATGATCTTCTGTTGACACAGATTCTTCAGCCAGACTTTCTTCTACGGCTTCTTGCAAGGGTTCTGCTCTTGGTGAAGAGGTAATGGTGCCAGGAAAATGTTCGCTATCAATAAATCTTAACGCTCCGTTAGTTAATGTTTTATCATCCCTGATTAATATTTTGTTCAAAGCATCAACTTGCTCAGCAGGATTGAATATATCAAAAACTTCTCTAGCAAATTTTAAATTATGGTTTCTCAAAGCAATCACAAAAGGTGTTTCCCCTTCGGTATTTTCTAAATTATAATTTTTATCGGTGATAAAATTCTTAGCACCAAGAAATGAACTTTTATGTTTTAATGCAATAAAATTATGAAGAGGGGTGTTGCCATAATTATCACAAATATCAAGAATATCCTTTCTAATAAGGCGAGGCAAAAGCAATGTAAACGCATTTTTTATATTCCGAGTCGCAATATGAAGAGCCGTTTCCCCATTTTGATTAATAGCGCCAATATCAGCTCCTTTGTCGATAAAGTGAGCAGCAGCTTTGGGGGCTTTATTTTCAACCGCAATCATAATAGGAGTTTTCTTGTGCTCATCGCAAGGATCATTAATGCCGATTTTTCCTTTCTCCATCATCAAATCTATCATCTTTATAGAACCATTCTTCATTGCAAATGGCAGTAACTCTCTAATGATTTCAACTCCATTTTCATTTTTCAACCCAACATCAATGAGAATTTGTACCGCATCAATTCGATCATTTTTAATTGCAATCATCAATGGCGTAATTCCATTTTTATCAGGCAAATTAACACCAACCCCTTGACCAAGCAAATATTTGATCATGCTCAAATTCTCTTCCTCAGCTGCAAAAAATAATATTGTTTTTTCTTCACTGCCATATTTTTTATTTAACCCTTCTAAACCACCCAATAATTCTAATCCCATTTGCATCATCTGTTTATTTTCCGTATTAATAGCGACATTAAGCATATAAAACTTAGTGCTATAGCCTATTTTGTTCATACCCAACTCATATTTCCTTAGATTTTCTAAAAAGACGATATCCTGTTTTTGCACCGACACAGCAAACAGCTGATTCCAAACTGAGCCAATAATATTATCTGGGGTTAAACCCTCTATTTTTTGACGCTGGCCATTGGTTTGATAAAGAGCTTCTTGATTGTTTTGAATTAAAGATAAAATCATATCTCTTGTTGAATGATAAAAAATTAATTCAGCCCAATTTTCAACAATTTCATATCGAACATCTTCATGTTTTAATAATTCATCAAATAGCACTAAAAATGATTCTTGGCTTTTGTCGCATTCGATAAGCAACTTTGGAAAGATTCCAAGTTGAATATTAAGAATAGACCTTTCTCTCATTTCAATCTCTTGCGAACTTAGCCCATATTCTTCAAATACAGATTTTTTTTGATAAATATATTCATGAACTTTATCGATAAGAATATCATTTTTCTGAACATATTTTTCTACCAAACTTATCAGCCCCTCATCAAAACCATTTTCTCTTAAAGACTGTTTCAGATCTTGACCAAATTCTTGTTTTATTCTATCTATGGTAGTAGATAAACCATAAGTTGGTGTTCCAGCAAAACCACTGGACATAATCCAAAGCGCGGTAACGGCAAGCTGTCTTTGATGAGATGTAGAATCTGAATTTTTTAAGATTTTAATTATTTGATCCGAACATGATTTGCTGCTTAGATTAAAATTTGGTATTTCTCCTAAATCTTCCATCGGAAGAACAAGGTCACTGACCAATTCTTTTAATTTTTCCTTAACCCTTTCTTCATTTAAAGATACTATGTGATCATCAATTTTTCCTTGCTCATCATAGACTGGTTGAAGGAAAAAATAATTCATTAAATCGTCAGCATATTTATCAGAGAAACCCAATTTCGAAAGATATGGTCTAATGGCAACCTTAAAATCAACCCACCTATCATCGACAGAATCAATATCTGAAATCCCATTAAAAATCTCAGCTATTTCTAAAATATCATTTTTTTGAATATCGTGAGCGCACTGGCATTGATTTTTTAATTCTCCATAAAAATTACTAACAAATTTCCAGACTAATTCTGCTGGAATTTGATTTACAGGCATATGCCAAATATTATCTGCTTGCTCAAAACCCAAAATAACTTCCAACATACTTGTGATGTGAGGCTCATTTCCTTGATCGGCAAAATGTGATAATTTTTGCGCTTCACCAGAAATACGATTCTTTATAATTTCAGAAAAAGAACCTTTCATTTGCATAGCAGCGAGAGTTAGGCGACTTTGCAAACCTCCATCACAATGATATTCATTCTTGTTTGGCATTGGAAATTGCGCCAGAATATTTCTCTGATTTTCTTTATTTTTTAATTTCGCAATCTGATCAAAATAAGAAGTGATATTGATCATCAAATTAGGTATCTCTGGGCTGTTACTTCCAATCTTCCTCATAATATCATGGAAAAGAAATCCCCCTTCCCCATTGCCAAGAAGCTCTGCATATTGCTCATATTCCAAACCAGGTAAATATTCTTTAATAATATTTTGCAGAGTTTCTTGAGCTTGCTTTATGATTTCTGGTTTTGAAGATCTAAAAATATCGATCAACTCTCCACCATCTTTACTGGCAAGATCTTTCCAATATTTTAGATATTGATTAATGGGGGAATTTACATCGATTTTTACTTCACTAGATACTATTAGGGATTTCTGTATTTCGCGCTGAGCGTCAGAAAGTGAGATTTGAAGAGGTCTTTGAGAGAGTAATTCTTGAACAAATTCATCATATTTTGGCATAATTTATAACTGATAACTGATAAATGTTAAACAAAATTAGCTAAAAAGAATATGCCGCCTTCACTTGAAAAATAGCCAATACAGCTTCATCTTTTTAAGTTGAATGTATATTATATAACTTTTTTACCTTAAGTTAAACAACTAACTTAGTTTATTATTTTATACCAGCGAGTCTTGATGTGGCTACAATTTTTCGGACAATTCTCAAGGCAAAGAAATATCAAAACTATGTACAACAAAATTCGACAAAATTATCTTTTAGTAAAAATGGGGTCAGACCACTTGTACCACCTTCAAAAAAATCTTTCTTAGTGAATGAAAGTGGTTCAAGTGGCCTGATCCCTTTTTTACTACTTTTTTACTAATAAAATCATTAGAAAGTAGGACTAAACATTTAAACAACATAACTATGACAGAGCAAGAAATACAAACTCTATTAAAAAATAATGGTCTTGATGAATTATTTACATCAAAATCAATCACATCAATTTCTGGTTTAGGAAGTAAGACCACGCCAAAAAATGCCCAACCTATTGTTGAAGCGCTTTTTGCCAATAAAAATCATTTTATTAATTTAATTGAAAATGGCTTTAGCGCCGCGAATATTTCTTCTATTTTGCATGGATCGGGAGCAAAGTCAGGAGAAGCGATTACTGCTCTTGGTCAACAAACATTTGCTTTACTTGATTTAATTGGAAATGGCTTTAGCTCCGCAAATATTTCTTCTATTTTGCATGGATCGGGAGCAAAGGCAGGAGAAGCAATTGCTGCTCTTGCAGCCAATGATCAGCAATTAATTGCTTTAACTAAGCCAATAGATCAAGAGGGAGTAGGTTTTAGCGCCGCAAATATTTCTTCTATTTTGCATGGATCGGGAGCAAAGTCAGGAGAAGCGATTACTGCTCTTGGTCAACAAACATTTGCTTTACTTGATTTAATTGGAAATGGCTTTAGCGCTGCAAATATTTCTTGTATTTTGCATGGATCGGGAGCAAATGTAGGCGTTGGAATTCAGGATTTATTACAACAAAATAATGTCCAGCCACCGTCTCAATCAGAAGTGCCATCAACATCAACATCAGGAGCCACATCTTCAAATGTAGTACAAAACAAGAGACTTAGGCAAGGCCATTAATTGTAGTTAACTGGAGGATGGAGAATAGTTTTTAAACTGCATCTTTTAGTCATAAAAAAGGGTTAAAACTACTACATCAAACATAAAGGGAAAATAGGGGTCAGGTTCGTTCCATCAACCATTGATAATTTTTATGGTTGATGGAAGAGTCTTGACCCCTAAGTTTTAAACTCATTGAGTCATCTATTTTTTTAAAAGATCCTCACCTTCGCGAGGATGACGATTATGTGAGGATGTAAAAATGGAAAGAAAAAATGGAGTCAAAAATGGGGTCAAGTCACCACTACTCCCTTAAAAACTAATCTTAAGTTTTTTTGAAGGGAGTAGTAACAACCTCTTTTTTTATCATAAAAGTAAATCCTCTTTGATGGGAA
>JBLHSZ010000100.1:0-4687 GCA_047627095.1 Rickettsiales bacterium | reverse complement strand
GCGAGCGAAGCGCGGCAATCCAGAAAAACTAGTTTAAAGTCAAAATCAACCGATCTTCATAAAATTCATATTTATCAAAGCGACTCAGAAAGCTCATCCCCAGCAATGAAGTTCCCATGTCACCACCATTAACTGCCACACCAACATCATTAAATATTATTCCAGCAACCTCCATCTGATCAACTCTAGCGAGTCCGCTCATTATTAAACCATTAGCTGTTTGATATCTGCGAAAAGAGGTCAAATTATCCGTATCAATTCCCACTTTCTTTGCATCAGACAAACTCAAACTAATATCACTCGCTCCCGTATCAACCATGAAACGAACTGGTTTTGAATTCAGCTTAATGTCAATGTAAAAATGACCATCATTGGCAATAGAAACGGCGATTTGACTAGAATTTATTTGAGTGATTTTGGTTGGAAATAACTCGCCCGCAATTCGATTTTTGAAATTTGAAAAATCAAAACGGAAGCTGTAAATAAATAAAATAACCAGAATAATCACCATCCAAATCAATAGTTGTCCCAAAACTTTCGAGGCTTTGATTTGTCTATTGAACAAAACGCTACTCGCCAAAAATACTAGGAGCAGAATCAAATAAACCATTTGAGGCAAATCTTCAGATCCGATCATTTTCTTTCTCCGAAAATCGCTGATCCAAGACGCACGAAATTGGCGCCAACTTCCATGGCAATTTCAAAATCTCCACTCATTCCGGCGGAAATATTTTTCAAATTATTCTCATCAGCAATTTTTTTAAGCAACCCAAAATAAAGCGCCGGATTTTCACCCGCAGGAGGAATTGCCATGACTCCAGTAATTGGAAGCTGATGTTCTGTGATCATTTTTTGAATAAATTCACCAGCATCTTGTGGATTTATTCCTGATTTTTGCTCTTCTTGACCAATATTTATTTGAACAAAAAGTTCAGGAAACTTGCTTTGTTTTTTCATTTCTTTTTTAAGCGCAATCGCCAATTTTTCACTATCCAAAGTTTGAATCACATCAAAAATCTGCACAGCTTCCTTGGATTTATTGCTTTGCAAATGACCAATGAGATGAAGCTGAATATTTTTATGTTGGCTTCTTAAATTATCCCACTTATTTTTTGCCTCCATAACTTTGTTTTCACCAAAAATTTGACAACCAGAAGCGATTGCTTCAGAAATTTTTTCTTCATCAATAGTTTTGGAAACAACTACAAGATTGACTTTGTGATGAGAGTTTTGGATTTTGTCATTAATAATTTGTAGATTTTTAGCAATAGACATTTATGAAGTATTTATTTAAAAGAAGGCGGAGCCATCAACGCCATCAACCACTATTTGAGAATCGAGGCAACATTGTGAAAACTAATTTAAAGGCAGTTAAAAATCTACCCCAGATGTTCTTTTTTACTGATCGCAAAAGAATTGAAAATATTTTTGAAGTGGTAGAATATTTGCCCAAAAATACCGCAATCATCATCCGTGAATATGATCTTGAATATTCTGATCGTTTGGAATTTTCCCAAAAAATCGCTGCCATTGCCAAACAAAATAAGCAAATAGTTCTGGTTGGAAAAAGCTGGAAACTAGCTCGCCAAATTAGGGCTGACGGCGTGCATTTTTCTGATTTAGATTCTAATATTTTTCTTCCGCAAAACTGCAAGAAAATGATTTTGAGTTTCAGCTGCCATCATCCAAAATCTCTGATTCGCGCCAAAAAATTAAATGCTGATTTAGTTTTTTTCTCACCGGTGTTTGCCACCAAATCTCACCCAAACAAGAAACCAGTCGGAATTTTTGCATTAAGGAATTTTGCCAAAAGAACTAGTTTGAAATCCAATATTCCAACTTTCGCTCTTGGCGGAATAAACGAAAATAATGTTAAATTATTGTCTGGAGCTTTTGTTTCTGGGTTTGGAGGTATTTCTAACTTTCTAAGAAATAGATCCTGAAAAAAAGTCGCCACCGGTGGCAACTTTTTTTCGAACGTAAATATCTACAAAATTCGTGGAACTTTTTGGTTTTAAGTAGTTTATTTTTTTAAATTACCACACAGCAAGTTTTCACAATTGTGAAAACAAACTAATTCGGTAAAACAATTTAGTTTGTTAAAATTCTATTCCCGATTTTGTCATCGGTGAACTTTTACAAGGATGAAGAAATGGAAAAACTTTCTGTAAAAATTATCCATGATCTGGTTGAAGTCAAAGAAACTATTGAATCTCTGGAAGGGAAATTAGGAATCTAAGAATGAACTATTTGGTTGCAAGCAATCACATCTTCTAACGTCTGTATTTTTCTAAAAGGAATCTTATTCAACGCTTTTTCAACATCGCCAACAATCTGTGAAAAACTAATCTCTTCTTTTAAGAATTTTGCTACCGCAATTTCATTGGCGGCATTGAAAACACATGGTGCGTTTCCTCCGATTTCCAGAACTTCACGAACCAATTTCAAAGCTGGGAATTGTTTCTCATCTGGTTTTTGGAAATTTAAACTCGCAATTTTTGCCAAATCCAATTTGGGATGATTGATGGCAATTCTACTTGGATAGGAAAGAGCGTGAGCGATGGGAACTTGCATATTTGGCGCACTTAGCATTGCCAAAGTTGATCCATCGGAATAATCCACCATTCCGTGAATTATGGATTCGGGATGAATAATCACTTCGATTTGCTCTTGTTTGACCGGAAAGAGGCGGAATGCCTCAATCACTTCTAAAGATTTATTCATCATGGTGGCAGAATCGACGGAGATCTTAGCACCCATTTTCCAATTTGGATGCTTGATGGCTTGCGCAACTGTGATGTTTTTCATCTCACTTTGCGAGAAATTCAAAAAAGGACCACCAGATGCAGTAAGGGTGATTGATTTTATTTTATCAAAATTTTGCTGTTCAAAAATCTGAAAAATTGCGTTATGTTCAGAATCAATTGGCAGAATTTTTGATCCACTTTTTTTAGCCGCATCCAGCATCAAATCTCCCGCGGCCACCAAACATTCTTTATTGGCCATGCCAATATCGGATCCAGCTTTAATGGCGTTGAAAGTTGGAATCAAACCTGCAATTCCGACAATTGCCGAAAGGAAAAAATCAAATTTTATTTGAGCTAGATTATTGATCGCCTCACTTCCGGCCAGAATCTCAATTTCTGGAAAATCTTTTAATCCCGCCTTCAACTCAGAAAAATGACTTTCATTATTGATAGCAGCATATTTGGGTTTGAAAATTTTGGCTTGTTCGATTAGAGATTTGACGTCTGATCCTGCTGCTAAAGCCTGAACTTCGTAAGAGTCTAAATGCTGTGAAACAACTTTCAGAGCATTGACTCCGATTGATCCAGTTGATCCAAAAATGGCAATTGATTTTCTATTTCTGTTCATTGATTTTTGGTTCCAATTGCGTCTTTGATATTTTTAAAACCATCTTTTTTGAGAATTTCATCGAGATCTTTTTTTATTTTTTCTACCAATTCAAAACCTTGATAAATGAAAGCTGAATAGATCTGAACCATCGATGCGCCGAGTTTGATTTTTTCATAAGCCTCGGCAGCTGACGAAATTCCACCAACTGCGATGATTGGAATTTGACCTTTTGTGAGCTTAAAAATATTTTTCAGAACTTGATTAGAAATTGCCAATACCGGTTTTCCACTCAGTCCGCCAGTTTCATTTTTGAATTTGCTTTGCAAATCATCAGGTCGTGAAATTGTGGTATTGCTGATGATCAGACCATCAATTTTGTTTTTAAGAGCAATGCTCGCGATTGCCTCTTGTTCTTCTGCATTCAAATCCGGAGCGATTTTCAATAGGATAGGAATATTCTTTTTGGTGAGATTTTGTAGCTCTGATTTTTTGTCAAAAATTGCTTTTAAAAACAAATCAAGCTCATCGGATTTTTGCAAATCTCGAAGATTTTTAGTGTTGGGAGAAGAAATATTAATCGTGATGTAATCACTTTTGGCGTAGGTTTTGTCTAACAACAAAAGATAATCATCGATAGCATTTTTGGTGTCTTTATTTTTGCCAATATTGATGCCGAATATTTGATTTTCTGCCAGTGATTTTGAAGCGATATTCTCCAAGAATTCTGCAATTCCCCCATTGTTGAATCCCAGACGATTGATGATTGCTTGATCTTCTTCGAGTCTGAAGATTCTAGGTTTTTCATTTCCATATTGTGATTTTGGAGTGACTGTCCCGCTTTCAACAAAACCAAAACCAAATCCAAATAAGTTCGAAAAAACCTCAGCATTTTTGTCAAATCCTGCTGCCATTCCAATTGGATTGTCAAAATCAATTCCCAAAACTTTGTTTTTTAAAGATGGGTATTGAATGATTTTAGGATAAGAAACCAAATTGTGACGCAAAGCCCAAAGTGCTAGATTGTGTGCAGTTTCTGGTTTTAGCTTAAAAATAAGATTCTTGAAAATTGAATAATTCATTAATGAAATTTTAAATATTATACCAATTAAACTTTCTAATTGACCATTTAGGCAAAATATTATTATCCAAAATCAATCTAAAAAATCGACGGTGTATCGGGCGATACAGCTAGATTTTTTAGATTGATTTTGGATAATAAGATGAAGCATAAATGGTCAATTAGAAAGTTTAAATGGCATTATTCCCAGCCCAAAATCTGATAACCTTTTTGGTTGAGACAATTGGATACATATCTTTGTTTGATTTGATC
>JBLHSZ010000099.1:0-4693 GCA_047627095.1 Rickettsiales bacterium | reverse complement strand
AGCCGCTGACTAAAAGTTTTTTCCCAACGTTGATGGAATATGGTGATTGCAAATTGTTCAATGCGATCAATTTGTTGATATTCATCCCATATCTTCGAGAAATTCCATAAAGCGTATCGCCACTTTTTATTTTGTGATATTTGCTGACGGGTAAAATAATTCTTTGACCTTTTTTTAGAAAATATGGTGCGGAAAGATTGTTGCTTGAGATCAAATCACGCAGGGAAATATTGTATTTTCTGGCGATAGAATAGGCCGTGTCGCTGGATGAGACTATGATTGACCTAGGTCTTTTTGATGAATAGTGGTTTTGTGAAGCTTTTTTTGAAAAACTTTTTCCATAAAATATTGACCCTTTATTGATGATAGGGGCTTTAGGCTGGCTGCAAGCAGCGAGGATTAATAGTAGGAAAACTGTGAGAAACTTTTGCATCTTAAAATTCTATTTTTAAAGTCGGATAAATCTAATGATTTCAACATAATTATCAATTTTTAATGTTCGTTTTTAACATCATCATCATTTTATTTTCTGGTCTTTGCTTTGGCAGTTTTATTAGCATGGCGAGCCATCGATTTGCTGATGAGAAAATATCGGTCAAGGATTTTGTTTTTCGCAATTCTTTTTGTCCAAATTGTAATAATGGATTAAAAATAAAACATCTTTTTCCATTATTTTCTTGGCTATTTTTTCGAGGAAAATGTGGTTTTTGTCAGGTCAAAATTTCGATTCGCTATCCACTGATTGAAACTTTCACCGCTTTGTTGTTTTTGGGAATTTTCTTCTCTTTAGGGACAAAAGTTGATTTGCAGTTGATTTTGATGTTGTTGATAGCAGTGACTCTGATCATCATGATTGTGGTCGATCTTGAGCATTATTTTATTCCTGATTTCACCCAATTCATCCTCTTCATTCTAGCAATCGTGTATCATCTGAGCATTCCTAGCAAACATGGTATTGGCTATTATTTCTTGTCATCAGTGGGATTTGTGATTTTTGGACTAATCTTGCGTTATGGGTTTTATTTTGTGACCAAAAAGGAAGGAATTGGCATTGACGATATCAAGTTTCTTGCTCCTGCTGGTTTGTTACTTGGATTTGACAATGCTTTGATATTTATGACTTTGTCGGGAATTTTTGGAATGATTTTTGGTCCTTTGTGGATGAGGCTAAAAAAAGATGATACTTTTCCATTCGCCCCATCTATTACGACAGCTCTGCTGTTTTGCTTGATATTTAAAATTGATTACATCGAATGGCTGGGCTTGATTCTTTATTTGTTTGAAAAACACGTCCTTGGAACTGCCTATTAGTAGCTGTTAGCTAGACACTTTTAGCTAGTTAATAGTTTCTAATGTAATTATTTTCGACAAATAAAAATTTCATCATCTTTTTTTTCTAAAACACAGCCATAGCACCCTTCTTTTTGAGTCAATTCTTCATTCATGATCAGAAAATAAACCCTCTCCAATTTCTTCAAGCGTGGCTTGTATTCTTTGTCCGAAATTTCCATCAAAGCCATTCCCAAATATCTGGTGGCGACTGATTTTTCTAGTTTTTTGAATTTCTCAATACCCAAGATAAATCCATCTTCAGATTTTTTGAAAATCTTGGGAAAAGTTCTTTTGGTTTCTTTGGCCAAAATTTCTCTTGCTTCAAGCATGGCATTGGAGGCCAGAGCAATTCGATCATTGATGACGTTGAAATCAGGTAGAGATTCGATGAATTTGCGGACTTTATTGCGCATGAATTTTTCATCTTCATTGGTTTCATCCTCAACCCAAGCTGTTTTTTTCATTAATAAATATTTTTTCAAATCATCTTTTGAAAAATCCAATAAAGGACGAATAATTTGCAATTTATTGTGAAAACTCACCACTCCCATCGATGCCAAGCCGTCAATTCCACTGCCGCGAAATAGGCGAATGAGGAAATTCTCTGCCAAATCTTGGCGATGATGAGCGATGAAAAGATGTTTGATTTTGTTTTTCTGACAAAAATTATCGAATAGATCGTAGCGAACTTTGCGAAGAGAATTTTCAATGTCAGCTTCGGGTGGATTTTCCAAATATGATTTCAAGATAGTGCAAGGAATCGAATGTTTGGAGCAGAAATTGGCCACGAAATTGGCATCCGCTTCAGAGTTCTTGCGCACGTCATGATCAACGGTTAGGCAGTGAATTGTGTTTCCTGTAATATCCTTTAGAAGCAATAACAAAGCCATTGAGTCGAGCCCTCCCGAAACTGCAACAGCAATTTTGTTGGGTAGTTTTTCGGGGAATAATTGGTGGATATTGAAGGAAAATTCTGTTTCTATTGTCAAATTTTGGGGGAGTTATGAGTTGAGTTTTTTGGTGTCGAGCAATCTAATTTATTTTCACTCATAACTCATAATTAATAATTAATCATTATTTAAGCACATCCTGCATGGTGTAAAAACCTTGTGGTTTTCCTTTCGACCAAATCGCGGCGCGAAGAGATCCTGCGGCATAGATGTCGCGGTTTGAGGCTTTGTGAGTTAGTTCGATTCTCTCACCACTACCTGCAAAAATTACTGAATGATCACCAATCACATCGCCACCACGAAGGGCGCAAAAACCAATTTCGTTTTCAATTCTTTTGCCAATAATTCCATCACGAGATCTGCGGCTGACTTCACCAAAATCAAGATTTCGACCACGAGCAACAGCTTCACCAAGAGATAGCGCAGTTCCTGATGGCGCATCGACTTTGTCACGATGATGCATTTCGAAGATTTCAGCGTCATAATCGGAATGAAGAGTTTGAGCGACTTGTTCAGCCAGATTCATCAAAAGATTGACTCCGATGGACATGTTTGAAGACCAAATAATTAGGCAATTTTTTGCGTATTCTTCGAGGGTCGATTTTTCTTCTTCTGAAAATCCTGTTGTTCCGCAAACCAAGGTTTTTTGATGTTTAGCGACCAAATCAGCCAATTGCAACGAAAGTGCAGGATTGGAAAAATCAATAATCACCTCAGATTCTTTGACCAATTCTTCAAGATTGTCAGTGGCATCGACGCCAAGATTTTCAACACCGATGATTTGCCCAAGATCTTTTCCAACTAAGTTGCTTCCTAGCCTGACAAGTCCTGACGAGATGTCGTTGAGATCATTTTTTAATGTTGCTTTGGCAACTGATTTTCCCATTCTGCCGCTGATTCCGATGATTCCTATTTTCATGACTAGTTCTTATTTTTAATTATTGGGTCATTGCAATTTGCAAACGCAAATTGTCATGACTAGTTCTTATTTTTAATTATTGGGTCATTGCAATTTGCAAACGCAAATTGTCATGATTTATTTGATTAAATTTTTTTAAGTAATTTAAGCCTTAAAGAATAATTCTGGGTGGAAAAGATTCAACCTTTGAAGTGAGGTTTTTTGGATCCTTCCCAAAATTAGTGGGCAGATTAATTACCAATGTGAATGCTGTAATCGAATTAGGTGACCTTTCTAAGGGTTACAAAATTAGTAATTAAGATGTCAAATGGCATTAAATCTGTTCTTCAAAATAAATCCCAAATAAACTAAACTAGCTCCTGCAATTACCACCACAAATCCTTCTTTTCCCATGAATTGCATCAAAATTCCGGTCAGCAAATTACCTGCAAAAATTCCAAATAAACCAATAGCCGCAAAAGATGAATTGATAAAAACTAGTTGGCTTTTGTTTTTGTCCAAATTGATTCCATACCAACAAGAAATTGCCACTAGTGAGGTCAATACCCCTAGAAATAAATAGAGCAATATTGCCAAATAGTAAGTTTTTATGGCAAAGGGCAAAAGAATAATTACCAAAATGAAGGCGATAAATCCAAATAGAATCAGTTTTTGGTAGGTTCTTTTATTGATCATGAAACCAAAGAGAAAATCTAGCATCCCAACAACCGAAAGGGCGCTGATCAAGAGCCCAGAGTTTTCTGGTGAGAGGCCGCTTTTGACTCCATAAATCACTGTAAAAAACATTATTGTTCCACATTGCAAATCGGTCAATAAACGCGCCATGGTCATTTGTGGATTTATTTTGATGAGAGTGGCAAATCTTATTTTCTTGGCGGTTGCCATTTTGGGTTGAATTTTTCGAAGTGGAATCAAAGAGGCGCAAGAAGCCAGAATCAGAATGGCTGATGCGATGAAAATTTTGTAGTCACCGACGCCAAAAATCTTGACAATGACGGGTCCTGCTGCGAATCCGGCGCAAAGAAAAGTGCTAGAAAATGCAATAATCATGCCGCGGATTTTGTTGCGTATTGCCATGTTGAACCAAGAACGGCGCAAGGTCACCAGACTGATGATTGAAATTCCTAGGGCAAAACTAAGAAGTAGCCACAAAAGGAAATTTTGGTAGAAGGGCAAAACCAAAATGACCGTGGCAGAAATAGTGCTGAAAAGCAAAATAGAATTAAAAATTCCGATTTTTCTACCCAATTTGTGCAGTAGAAAAATGATGATCAGCCCACCCAAAACATCGCCGGCCGTGGTGATGCCGATCAGTGTTTCTGAAACATTGTTCGAATAAAGAATGAAAGGCAATGAGACCGAATTGATCCCGATGGCGGTGGACAAAAAGAAGACGCTAAAAAGCATCAAAATGATGTGGTTTAGTCCGAAAAGGGATTTTTTTTGATCAGCAATTTTGACATTATTGATGACTCTGAAGGTTCTGGTGACT